>CBFDEA010000245.1:0-4064 GCA_965603695.1 uncultured Rhodospirillaceae bacterium
GAGTGGCGCGTTCTGGTCGGCGTCACTGATGCTCGAACCGCGGGGCGACCGCTCAGGTGCGGCGCGTTGGCTTGCGGCCATCGAACGGGTGACCGCAGCGGGCCAGGTCAGGCCGAGGGATCTCGGCGGCGCGGCGACCACCGAGCAGGTCACAGGTGCCGTGATAGAGGCCATTCGCAGCGCCAACGACTGACCTTTCCTGCACTGATATTTTCAACAGCTATCAAGATTTAAGGTCAAACCGGCCCTTTATCCGTTTTATTTGTAAAATATATTGAACACTTGGCGCGTTTGAGAGATAGTCAGTTTCCTACTTTTACAAAGAGTGGTCCGATGACTGAATTCCCGGCGAGCTATTACGCTGCCACTGCCAATGACGATACCCGCCATCCGCAACTCGAAGGCGATGTCAGCGCCGATGTTTGTGTTGTCGGCGGCGGCTTTACCGGCGTCATGGCCGCCTTGCACCTGGCCGAACGCGGCTACGATGTCGTTTTGCTTGAGGGCATGCGCATCGGTTGGGGGGCGTCTGGCCGCAACGGCGGGCAAATATGCACCGCCTACAACAAATCCATGGACGACATCGAAAAGTTGCTCGGCAAAGAAGGCGCCCAGGCTATGTGGGATGTCGAAGTGGCTTCCAAGGACTTGATCCGCGAACGGGTCGCCGCTCACAACATCGACTGCGATTTGCACTGGGGCTATCTACACGCGGCGACGAAACCGAGCCACATGGCTTGGGCCGGGGAAACCCGGGACGAATGGCAGCGTTACGGCTATACGGACACCGCCGTCCTCGACAAGGCCGAACTTGAACAGCGCCTCGAGTCGACGGCCTATCACGGTGCCTTGTGGGAGGGCAACGCCGGCCATATTCACACCCTGAATTACAATCTTGGCCTGGCCCGCGCGGCAGTGGCGGCGGGAGCGCGCATTTTTGAAGACACCCAGGTCATCAATATCGTCAAGGGGACCGCGCCCGTGGTCAAAACGAGCAAGGGCAGCGTCACCGCCAAATACGTGGTCGCCGCAGGAAATGCTTATTTGGGTGACTTGTTGCCACGGCTCTACCACCGGGTGATGCCGGTCAGCAGTTTTATTCTGGCGACTGCACCGCTTGGCGAAAACCGGGCGCGGGCGCTTATCCGTGATGATGACGCGGTCAGTTCCAGTACCAACATCGTCGATTACTTCCGCCTGTCGGCAGATGGTCGCATGTTGTTCGGCGGGCGGGCCAATTACAGCGGCTACGAGCCTGCCGACCTGTTTTCCTATATGCGTCCGCGGATGCTCAAGGTTTTCCCGCAATTGGCCGACGCCGATCTCGATTTCTGCTGGGGCGGCAAGCTAGCCATTACCCTGGATCGCTTGCCCCATGTCGGTTCCTTAGATGGAAACATTTTCTTCGCCCATGGCTATTCAGGCCATGGTGTTGCGCTTTCTGGTATCTGTGGCAAACTGATCGCCCAGGCCATTTCCGGAACCGCAGAACAGTTTGATGTGATGGCTAAAATTCGCCATCAACCGTTCCCCGGCGGTCCGATCCGCATGCCGATGCTGGCCTTGGGAATGATGTATTACAGGATGCGCGATTTGTTGAGTTAGTTTTAACAGGTGAAGTTTAATGGACGAAGTTACTGAGTTTTTAGCCAAACACCCCGACGTCGATACTTTCGACGCCATCCTGCCCGATCTTTGCGGTGTCATTCGCGGTAAACGCGTTTCGCGTGACAGTGTCCTCGATATTTACAAGAACGGTTTTCATGTTCCGGCCTCGGCGGTCTTGCTCGATGTGCGCGGCGACAACGACGATCCGTTGGGCAGGGGCGGCAGCGACGGCGATCCTGATGTTTTGGCGCGCCCGGTTCCCGGTTCCCTGACGATGGTGCCGTGGTTTGAAAAACCGATGGCTCAGTTTCTTGTCACTTTTTTCGAAAGCGATGGATCACCCCATCAGTTCGATCCGCGCCATGTTCTGCAACGGGTGCTCGAGCGTTTTAACGATATTGGCTTAAGGCCCGTCGTCGCCCTCGAGCAGGAGTTCTATTTGCTCGACCCTGAAGGCGCGCTGGAAGGCAATCCACAGCCGCCAATCATGCCTTTGACGGGGCGCCGTGTCTCCGGCACCCAGGTCCTGAGCATCAGCGACCTTGATGGATTTGGCGATTTTTTCGATGCCGTCGCCGAAGCCTGTATCATTCAAAATATTCCAATCGGCCCGGTATCTGCCGAATTCGCAACCGGTCAGTATGAAATCAACCTGAAACATAGTGACGATCCGATGGCCGCCTGTGATCACGCCATGCTTCTGCCGCGCGTGATTAAGGGCGTCGCGCGAAATCATGACGTCGATGCGACGTTCATGGCTAAACCGTACCCCGAACAATCAGGCAGCGGCATGCATATGCATGTCAGCCTGCTTGACGAAAAGGGTAACAATGTCTTTTCAGGCAGTGGCGATACCGGCAGCAAAATTCTCGAATACTCCGCCGCCGGGTTGCTCGAGACGATGCCCGAGGCAATGGCGTTCTTTGCCCCGAACATCAATTCCTTTCGACGATTCGAGCCCGGCGCTTATGCCCCGATCAATCGCTCGTGGGGTTACAACAATCGTTCCGTCGCCGTCAGAATTCCCGCCGGAGGCAACGAAAACCGTCGTCTCGAACACAGAATCGCCGGTGCCGATGCCAATCCTTATCTGGCCTTGGCCGCGGTTCTCAGCGGCATGCATTATGGTATTTCACAGAAACTGTCGCCGCCACCAGCGGTCCAGGGCAAAGAAATGGACGAGCCGGACGAAAGCATGCCCACCGAATGTGGCTGGGCGCTTGAGGCCCTGGAAGAGTCGAAAGTGTTGGCCGACTATATGGGGGCCGAATACTGCGAACTTTATGTTGAATGCAAACGCGATGAATTGCGCAGTTTCATGTCCAGAGTGAGTAGTCGGGAATATCAATGGTACCTGCGTCTGGACGGTTAAAAATATGAGCCGTGATCCGAGATACGATATTCTGTTCGAACCGGTCAAGATTGGCCCGGTGACGGCGAAGAACAGGTTTTATCAGGTTCCCCACTGCAACGGCATGGGCCACCGCAACCCATCGAGCACGGCGGCCATGCGGCGGACCAAGGCGGAAGGCGGATGGTCCGTCATATGTACCGAAGAATGCGAAATTCACCCGAAGACCGACGTCTCGCCCCACGCCGAAGAGCGCCTGTGGGACGATAGCGACATTCCCCACCTGGCACGGATGACCGACGCAGTCCATCAGCACGGATCGCTGGCCGGTATCGAACTGGTTTTTCAGGGCCACGAGACGGCCAATCTTTACAGTCGTGAAGTGCCCATGGGAGTCGCCAATCTTGTCGGCTCAGGCTATGACCCGGTACAGGCTTATGCCATGGACAAGTCCGACATCCGCGATGTTCGACGCTGGCACAGGGCTGCGGCGCTCCGCGCCAAGCAGGCCGGTTTTGATATCATCTACTGCTACGCCGGACACAATCTTTCCCTGCCCATGCATTTCCTTTCCCGGCGCTTCAATGATCGCACCGATGAATATGGCGGCAGCCTGGAAAACCGGGTGCGTTTTTTCAAGGAACTGATCGAAGACACCAAGGATGCCGTCGGCGATAGTTGCGCCGTTGCCGTTCGTCTCGCCGTCGATGAGTTGCTCGGACCGGATGGGATAACGGCGGCCGAGGAAGGTCGCGAGATCGTCGAAATGCTGGCCGAATTACCCGACCTGTGGGACGTCAATATCAGTAACTGGTCCAATGATTCGGAAACCTCGCGCTTCGGTGAAGAAGGCGCCCAGGAAAAATATATTTCCTTCGTCAAAGGGCTGACCAGCAAGCCGGTTGTCGGGGTAGGGCGGTTCACTTCGCCCGACGCCATGGTCTCGCAGATCAAGCGTGGCGTCCTCGATATGATCGGCGCGGCCCGGCCTTCCATCGCCGATCCTTTCCTGCCCAATAAAATCGAGCAGGGAAATATCGATGACATTCGTGAATGTATCGGCTGCAATATTTGCTACACCGGCGATTCCCTAGGGGTGCCCATC
>CBFDEA010000246.1:0-4064 GCA_965603695.1 uncultured Rhodospirillaceae bacterium
ACGTAGGGCCGTTCCATCACGTCACCGCAGAGCACCTCGGCACGGCTGACGACTTTATGTTCGGCGACCGCAATACCGGCGTTGGCGAACAGCATTTTCGACATCGGTTTGTCCATCGCCAGGGCCGAGGCGAGCAGGCCGGAATAGGTATAGGGAATGTTCAGAATATCGAGCAGACCTTGGACGCAGCCGTCTTCGCCGAAGCGTCCGTGCAGGGCGTTAAAGACGACGTCGGGCTTCGGGTAGAGCCTTGTTAGCAAAGAGCCCATGTCGCGTTGCACATCGATTGAGGTGACCTGGAAACCGGCCCGCTTGAGGCTGTTGGAAACGGCGGCACCACTGACCAGCGAGACTTCCCGCTCGGCCGACCAACCGCCCATCAGGATGGCGACATTCTTGCTCATGATCCGTCCTCCTCATGCAACCCGGCAAGCGTCACACCGAGACGCCTGATTTCCCATTCAAGGGTGATCCCGCTGTGTTCAAACACCCGCCTGCGAACTTCCTCGCCAAGACCTTCCAGGTCGGCAGCGCTCGCCGTCCCGGTATTGATCAGGAAATTGCAATGCTGCTCGGAAACCATGGCGCCGCCACGGCGCAGGCCCCGGCAACCGGCTGCCTCGATAAGCTCCCAGGCTTTGGCTCCTGATGGATTGGCGAAGGTCGAGCCGCCGGTCTGCGTCCGCACCGGCTGGCTGGCCTCGCGGGCGGCTTTGATGTCGGCCATGCGGCGGGCAATATCTGCGACCGGTTCGCGCCGCCCCTTAAGCACGGCGTCGATGAACAACCAGTCCTCGGGGACGCTGGTCGAGCGATAGGCGAAACCCATGTCCTCGGCCTTAAGAGTATGCAGTTTGCCGTGCCGATCAATGGCCCGGGCAGAGACGAAGATATC
This sequence comes from uncultured Rhodospirillaceae bacterium, assembly GCA_965603695.1. GTDB lineage: Bacteria > Pseudomonadota > Alphaproteobacteria > Rhodospirillales > JABHCV01 > JACNJU01. The sequence continues at coordinate 896 of CBFDEA010000246.1, forward strand.
CTTGAATTCCGAGCCATAGGCGCCGCCATTCATCCGCAAACCACCACCGATGGTACCGGGAATACCGCTGAGAAATTCCAAACCGGCAAGGCCCGCGTCGCGCGCCGCAAGGGCCACATTGACATCAAGCGCGCCGACCCCGACTTTGATGACCTCACCTTCAGGCTCGACATCTGCGAACCCCCTGCCCAGGCGAACGACGACACCGGGCACACCGCCGTCGCGCACCAACATGTTGGAGCCGACGCCAATAACGGTGACGTCGATATCCGGGGCCACTGTGGCCAGGAACATCATCAGGTCTTCAACATCCGCCGGGCGGTACATGACTTCTGCCGGGCCGCCGACCCTGAACCAGGTAATCTTGTCCAGTGGCGCATCGGCGCTGTAGCGTCCGCGGACCGTCGGCAGTCGTTCGATCAGGGCCTGGCTGTTGACTTCTGCTGCCATCATTCCCCCGCCTCCTTCGCACCATAGCGGAGCATCCGCAGGTTTTCAGGCAGGGCAATCGCCCATCCGGTAATATTGCCGGCCCCAAGGCAGACGACCAGATCGCCCGGCTGGGCCAGGTCGTTGACAATCTCCGCCAGGTTTTCCGGGTTGATCAACGGCATCACGGTACGGTGGCCGCGCGCACGCAGTCCCTTGACCAGGGCGTCGCTGTCGAAGCCTTCGATCGGTTGTTCGCCGGCGGCATAAACGTCGGCGACGAGGACCGCGTCGGCGTCGTTAAAGCAGGTGCAGAAATCCTCAAACAGGTCGCGCAGACGGCTATAGCGGTGCGGTTGGACAACGGCGATAACCTGGCCTTCGGTGGCCGTTCGGGCCGCCTTCAGGACCGCCGCAATTTCCACCGGATGATGACCGTAATCATCGATCACGGTAATGCCGTCGATCTCGCCGGTCTGGGTGAAGCGCCGCTTGACGCCTTCGAAATTGGCCAGCGCCTTGTGCAGGATTGTGTCTTCGATGCCCATCTCGCTGGCGATGGCGATGGCGGCCAGGGCATTCTGGATATTGTGATCGCCGAACATCGGCAAATCGATGCCCTCGATGGTTCTGCTCGTTGCCCCTTTACGATCATTGATCACCACATCCAGCGTCACCCCAGCCTTGCGGCGCTTGACGTTGATCGCGCGAACATCGGCCTGCGGGCTGAAACCGTATGTCACGACCTTGCGATCAGAGACCCTGGGGATCATCGCCTGAACCTCGACATGATCGATGCACAGCGCCGCGAAGCCATAGAACGGGATATTCTGGACAAACGCGTCGAAGGCCGCGCGCAAGGCGTTGAAGGTGCCGTAATGATCCAGGTGTTCGGGATCGATATTGGTGACCACGGCGATGGTCGCGGGAAGCTTAAGGAAGGTGCCGTCAGACTCGTCGGCCTCGGCAACCATCCAGTCGCCGCCACCGAGCTTGGCATTGGAACCCCAGGCATTGATGATGCCGCCATTAATCACCGTCGGGTCCATGTCGGCGGCCTCAAGCATCGCCGCGATCAGCGATGTCGTCGTCGTTTTACCATGGGTGCCGCCGACCGCAATCGACCACTTCAGGCGCATCAACTCGCCGAGCATTTCAGCCCGCCTGACGACCGGGATCAGCTTGTTCCTGGCGATCATGACTTCCGGATTATCGGCTTTAACGGCAGAGGAAATCACGACCACCTGGGCCTTGCCGACATTGGCTTCGTTATGACCGATGGTGACAGTAATACCCATATCGACGAGCCGTTTGACGTTGGCGTTATCGGACATATCGCTGCCCTGCACCGAATAGCCGAGATTGTGCAGAACTTCGGCAATGCCGCTCATGCCGATGCCGCCGATGCCGACAAAATGAATGGTCCCAATGGACAGGGATAGCGCCCTCATGCGGCCCTCCCCTCAGCGTTATCATCAGCGTTGGCGGCAATCAGTTCGCAGATCACGTCGGCCAGCCTGATCGCCGCGTCCGGCCTGCCTGCGGTGCGCGCACAGGCTGCCGCGCGAGTCAGCACCGCTGGCCGGCCAAACAACGCGGCCAGGCGTTCGGCCAACGTCTCGGCGGTGAAAGTCTGTTGCGCCATCAACCAGCCGCCACCGGCTTCATCCACGGAATGCGCATTGAACGTTTGATGATCATCGACGGCATGGGGATAGGGCACCAGGATCGCCGGTCTGCCAACCGTCATCACTTCGGCGACGCTCGATGCCCCGGCCCTGCTGATCAGCAGGTGGGTCGCCGCCAGACGCGCGGGAATATCGTCGAAGAAGCTGTTTAGGTCGGCATTGATGGCCAACCGCTTATATGTCGCCCGCGCCTTATCGATATCTTCGGGACGGCACTGCTGGGTGATCGTCAAACGCCCGCGCAAGTCGTCGTCCAGGCGGCCGATGGCTTCGGGGATCACGTCACTGAGGATACTGGCACCCTGAGAGCCGCCGAGAACGAGAATGCGGATTTCACTATTGTCGTTTAATTCAGGGTACGGGGTATCGCGCACCGCAGCGACCGCCGGCCTGACCGGCATGCCTGTATGAATGACCTTCTCCTCCGCCGCCGCAGGAATAGAGCGCACTTTGTCGAAGGAGGTGGCAATCCGTTTGACCCGGCTCGCCAGCAAGCGGTTGGCCCGGCCAAGCACCGCGTTCTGTTCGTGAATAACCGTTTTGTAGCCACCGAAGGTCGCCGCAAGCATGGTCGGCACCGACGCATATCCGCCAAAACCGACGACCGCTTTTGGCCGCATCTTTTTCAACAGCAGGCGCGCCTGCAAGGTCCCGATGGCGAGTTCCGGGCCACTGCGAAGAAGTGCGGTAAAGCTTTTTCCGGCAACCCCGCCAGCCCGAACCCGGTAGGTTTCCAGGCTGCCCAAGGCGCCCCCGTAAGCGCCGCCGCGGGCGTCGGTAATCAGGCTTAATTTAAAACCGCGTTCGGTCAATTCGGCGGCCAGCGCTTCGGCCGGGAAGACATGGCCGCCGGTGCCACCAGCTGCCAGCACGATCAGTTTTTCAGAAGCGCTGATCATAACGCACCTCCACTGAGCGGGCTTACGCCTGCAAATTGACTCAAGCCACCGGCCTTACGCGAAGCACCGAGTCCCGGTCGTTCGCGGGTCAGCGCCAGCATCATTCCCATGCCAATGGCCAGGGCCAGCGTCGATGAGCCGCCGTAAGAAACG
>CBFDEA010000247.1:0-4063 GCA_965603695.1 uncultured Rhodospirillaceae bacterium
TGGCGACAAACGGCGGATCGTTGACCGGGCTCACGGTGATCCGCACGCCCTTTTTGCCAAGCTTATCAATCAGCGAAGGATCATTGGGTGTATAGGTGGCGAAACTGCGGCCATCCCGGTAGTGGCCAATGACGTTGTTGCCCTTGATGGTGACATCACTGACTTCACCGTTTTCAACAGAGACGAGGAATTCTGAAAAAGCCAGAGACGTCTGCGGGCCGCGCTGGGTCGTCGAACCCTGAAACAGATTGAACAGGGCGAACACCAACAGGCCAATAACGACCCATAGAGCCAGATTCCTGGAAAAATTCACAATTACTTCCTCTCGGTAAAAAACAAAACATCGCCAACCAGCGCCATTTTATACGGTTATATGTTCATAACATAATGATCGAAATTCAATTCGCAACAAGAAAGCCCGTTCCGGACAAGGTTTGTCGGGGATGAAAGAGCGCTGTGCTGAACCCGGCGGCGTCGTCAGATACTCCGTCGCGATGATAATTCAGATGCGGGACGGCGAGGACGCCCGCCCCATCGACCAGCGACGGCAAGGTCAACCTGACCGCTGCAGGCATGCCGACGGCCCGCATTTGCGGTGCCTGGGCAAGCAATTTCGCCCACCCGTCGCGACCCAGGGGTTGCAAGCTAGCATCCTGAAACAATGCGTTTTTCGGGCCTCGCAGACGCAGGCGGAAACGATCGTCCCAGTCTAATTCGACGGCTGCATTGACCGGCAGTGCGATCGGCATCGTGCGCCCTTCGCGGCAGATCAGGAAGCCTGAAAGCCCCGTGCCGCCTTTTAACGGCAGCGCCCGACAGCGCCCCAGTGTTGCCCCTTTCCAGCCCATCGCCCCGTCCTTAAAGGCGGTTTTCATTTTTTCGTGAAGACGCTCCAATTTGACCAATCGTGGCTGATATTGACCGCCACCGACACAAAGCAACACACGGGCAAGGGCGCGCAGGGAAATTTCATCAGGGGCCGAAAAAAGCGCCGCCCCATCCATATGAGCGTAACCGGCGGGATGCAGGGAACAACACCCGGCCAGCAAGCACGACGCGCTGGCCTCCAAGGCGACACGGGCGCGGGCCATACGCGCGGCGGTCTCGCTTATGGAAGCGGCAGTGATCCCGGCAGCGACAAATTGCGGAAATGATTGGCGGATACGGATGCGCTCAAAAGCCGGATTGTCGTTCGAGGGGTCTTCCAGCCACGGCTGACAGGCGGTCTCCAGGGTTGCCCGAAGACGCGCCTTGGGGACACTCAACAAGGGACGCAAAAGACGCATAGCCGGTTTCTCGACAATGGCTGCCATCGCCGCCAGTCCATCGACGCCGCTGGCGTTGTTCAGGCGCAGCAGGAAGGTTTCTGCCTGATCTTCTTGATGATGACCGAGCAGTAAATGCAGGACCCGGTTGCGACGACACCAATCAGTCAAAAGGTCATAGCGGGCGGCGCGGGCGGTTGCCTGCAGTGCGGATTGGGGTTTGCTTCCGCTCCAGGTGAGCCGGTGATGGTCGATGCCATGCTGGCCAAGCCAGCCTGCGACCCGGTCAATTTCCTCTGCCGAACCCGGTCGTAAGCCATGATCGACGCTGAGTGCGCTTAATGTGCCGCCCAGACGCCGCACCCAGTGCGCGGCAAGCAGGGTCAAGGCCATGGAATCGGCACCGCCAGAGACGGCAACGGCAATATGGGGGGACGCCTCAAACGGCCCCATGGCCGCCATCAGGCTGGCCATTTCGAATTCACCTAGCGGTTTTGTCATAGCCTGAAAATTCTACTCGCAACCGATCTTCTTGCTCTCGAAAGTCAGCTTGGAAAGAATTCTGCCCGGCGCGTCCGGGAAATCCTTGAGCAATTTTCCGAACGAGGCGCAGGCCTCCTGCTTTTTGTCCAGATTGGACATGGACATTCCAAGCTTCAACAACATGTCAGGCGCCTTGGGACCGGTGGTGGCAGCCTGATACCCGGCGACAAAGGCTTCCGCCGCCTGCACGTACTGGCGGCGGACATAGAAACTTTCGGCCAACCAGTACCGCGCATTGCCGGCAAGCGGATCATCCGGGTGGCTTTTCAGGAATTCGGCAAGGGCGACTTCTGCCTCGTCGTAGTTGGCCTTGCGGAGCAAGCTGAAAGCGAAGTCATAGCGCTCCTTGGGGGTCCCTTCGGGCAGGACGCCGCGGGCCACGGGTAGCGCATCGGCGCTCACCGAATCATCAACGGGTGCAGGAGTTCCATTTTGCTGACCCTCGTCCTGAGGGGCAATGGCGGCGACGTCGCTTTGCGAGATCGTCCCCAAGACGCCGGGTTGACCGGCTCCGGGCACGACCTTTTGCACCCCTGGCGGCGACGGGGCGGCGCTGACCTGCGGGTTTGCCCGCGCGGCCCCACCTTCAAGAGCGCTGAGACGGTAATCAAGATCGGCGATCAACTTGTCGAGACGCAGGCCAAATTGTTCGGCCAGGTTGGCGACTGTTTCCACCTTGCCCGTGACGGCGCGCAATTCATCTTCCAGGGCGCTTAAGCGAACGGCGATGCGGGCCGCCGCCGTCGTCCCGCCTTCGGCGCTTTGGTCCCCACCGCCACCGTTGGCAATCTGGATGTTGAGGGTTTTGATATCGCGTTCCAAACGCTGCAGGCGATCGAGGATCGGACTCAGGTCGCTACTTTGGGCAAGGACCGGGGCGCTTAAGGCAAGACCAACGGCGGCAACCAGAAGGGCCAACATTAACTTTGCCGACAACTTCGATCCAATAAGATTAAGAAATTCCATATTCAATATTCGACCATTGTTTTTGAAAGCAGGAAGCAGCGCAGACTGGCGAGCCTTTTTGGCGAAAATAGGGCGCTTACCATACGGTAAGCGCCCTATCTAAATAAACCGGCATCAGAAAGCTCGAAAGCCCTGGCCCGTATTACCTGATCGTCGTAACCGAACGGCGGTTTTGAGCCCAGGCTGCTTCGTTGGAGCCAAGGGCGACCGGACGTTCTTTACCGTAGGAAATGGTCCGGATGCGATCGGCACCAACGCCGAGGGCAACCAGATAATCCTTAGCCGAATTGGCCCGGCGTTCACCGAGGGCGAGGTTGTACTCGCGGGTGCCGCGTTCATCGCAATGACCTTCGATGGTGATCGTGATAAGACGATACTTCTTCAGCCAGATTGCCTGCTTCTCAAGGACGCGGCGTGATTCGGAGCCGAGGTTGTATTTATCAAAATCGAAAAATACGCGGTCACCGACGTTGACAACCAGATCTTCCTGGCTACCCATTTTTGGTCCCATCGGGGCCATCGTAGCCGCCGACGTTGTGGCGCTGGGGCTGGCCATAGAGCCGCCTGTACCGCCGCTCGCCGCGTCTTCTTTCGGCGCAGTTTCGCAAGCCGCAACAAGGGCTACTGCCGCAATCATGCCCAGGATGTTAAAGCGCATTTATATTCTCCCTCGTCGGAGCGTTTAGAAAAAAGTGCCAGTGACGAACTGTCTAAACCAAAACGCCACCGTATGAATACCGTTAGTTACTACTCTAAGCCTTTGTCTTAAAGAGTAAAAAGTCGAAATCCAAGGCTTTTTTTCACAAAAGCCTGAATGTCATAGAATATAACCCGGTGCGGCTTAAGGAATCAAGGGCGACCATGCCGGGTCGGAAGCATCCAGAGGGGTGATCACCTGACGCTCGTTGTGACCGGTTAAGTCTATGGAATACAACCGCGACTTACCGCCGCTGCCATCTTTTTCGGTGCGTTCCTGGCGGAAGAACATCAGCACCCTGCCGTTCGGTGCCCAGGTTGGAGCCTCGACCAGAAAATCTTCTGCCAGCAATCGCTCGCCTGAGCCATCGGGCCGCATGACGCCGATATAGAATCTGCCGCCGGTAAACTTTGTAAAGGCGATCAGATCGCCGCGCGGCGACCATACCGGCGTCGCATACCGGCCCTTACCGTAAGAGATTCGTTTAACGTTGCCGCCGTTGGCTTCCATCACATAGATCTGCTGGGAGCCGCCACGATCCGAATTGAAGGTGATGAACTTGCCATCAGGTGAATAGCTGGGCGAGGTGTCG
>CBFDEA010000248.1:0-4061 GCA_965603695.1 uncultured Rhodospirillaceae bacterium
CAATGATCGCCATGGCACCCGTTGGAAATTCAGTGCGATACCCCTTGGCGGCTACGTCAAGATGTTCGGTGAAGGCGACAGCATTGATGAAGATGGCAATGAACGCCAGCTGGCAGACGAGGAAAAGGCCGTTTCCTTTCATTATAAGCGGCTGGGGCAACGGGCGGCGATCGTATTTGCCGGTCCATTTGCCAACTTTATTTTTGCCTTCATCGTTCTTTCCGGCCTTATCTTTGTCACTGGCTTGCCAAATCCGCTGGCCGGGGTCGGGACGATTCAGACCGGTAGCGCCGCCGAGAAGGCAGGCATTCATACGGGTGACAGAGTCATCATGATCGCCGGCCAACCGGTCAAATGGTTCGAGGACCTGCGGCAAATCGTCATGGCCAATCCGAATGTGCCGCTGAGCATGGATATAATCCGCGGTGACAGCCAATTGCGCGTTATTGCGACGCCAACACCCCACATCGTGCATGAAGATGGCGTGGAAAAGGAAGTTGGTCTGCTTGGCGTTACACCGAATCCGGAAATGGTTGAATACCAACAGGCCGGTCCCCTGGACTCCATCGCTATGGGGGCCGAGAGGACTTATGGAATGACGGTTAGTATCCTGACGTCCGTGGGGCGCATGCTGACGGGGTCTGTTTCACGCGAAGAACTCGGTGGACCCCTGAGGATTGCTCAGCTTTCTGGGCAAATGGCGCAGGGTGGCATGGTCAATCTGGTGTTCTTTTTAGCAGCCCTGTCGATCAATTTAGGCCTCATTAACCTGTTCCCGGTGCCGATGTTGGACGGGGGTCATCTGCTTTTTTACTTCTTTGAAGCCATCATCGGACGTCCGATCAATGAAAAAGCGCAAGAATACAGTTTTCGTTTCGGGTTGATTCTGGTATTGCTCCTTATGCTTTTCGTAACTTGGAATGATATCGTCCAGCTTAAGGTTTTCGAATATCTGAAAAATCTCGTTAGCTAATAAGTAATTGATTCTTAGGGGGTTTGTGTGGGACGCCAATTTCGCGTCATAATTTTTGTCTGCTTTACGTTTGTTCTCGGGCTTGCGTCGTCTCTTTCGATGGCGCAATCAGAGCAAGGTGGAGTGGTGCGCGAGATCGTCATTGAGGGCAATCAGCGCATCGAAGTCGGCACCGTTCTGTCATACATGTTGCTTAAAGAAGGCGATGCCTACGACAGCCGGCGCGTCGACAGGTCGCTGAAAAGCCTGTTTGCGACAGGTCTCTTCGCCGATGTGACAATCCGTCGTCAGGGCGAGGCTCTGATTGTCAATGTCATCGAAAACCCGGTCATCAACCGCATTGCCTTCGAAGGCAACAGCAAGCTTAAGGATGATGACCTGTCCGCCGAACTGTCGCTCAGGCCCCGGGTTATCTATACCCGCTCGAAAGTGCAAAATGACGTAAAGCGGATTTTAACCCTGTATCGCCGCAAGGGCCGTTTTGCCGCGACCGTCGAACCCAAGGTCATTCAGCTTGAACAGAACCGGGTCGATCTGGTCTTTGAAATCAATGAAGGCAAGTGGACCGAAGTCCGCAATATCCGCTTTATCGGCAACCGGGATTACAGCGACTCTCGTCTGCGTGAAGTGGTTAGGACACGCGAAACCCGCTGGTACAGGTTCTTCTCATCGGATGACAACTACGATCCCGACAGACTGGGCCTTGACCGTGAATTGCTACGGCGCTTTTACTTAAGCGACGGTTATGCCGATTTCCGGGTGTTATCCTCCGTCGCCGAATTGACACCCGACCGTAAAGATTTCTTTATCACCTATACCATCGACGAAGGTAACCGCTACACCTTTGGTAAGGTGGACATGGATATCAAGCTGGTCGACCTTAAGCCTGAAGACGTCCAGGATAGTGTGGGCATTGAAACAGGTGACTGGTACGACGCCGAACTGGTCGAAACGACAATCGACAAAATGACCAACGAAATTGGCACTTTAGGCATTGCCTTTGTCGATATTCGCCCGCGCATCAACAGAAACCGCGAAGAACGCACCATCGATGTGACGTTCGAAGTCAACGAAGGCCCACGGGTATTCGTCGAGCGGATCGATATCGAAGGCAATGTCAGGACCGCCGACGAGGTCATTCGCCGCGAATTCCGTCTCGTCGAAGGCGACGCTTTCAATCCCTCCAAACTCAGGCGTTCCAAAAAACGTCTACAGGACCTGGATTTCTTTGAAAAGGTCGAAATCGAACAAATTCCCGGTGCCGATGCCGACAAGACCACGGTCAAAGTCGCTGTCGAAGAAAAATCGACAGGATCTCTTTCCGTCGGTTTCGGGTTTTCAACGACTACCGGCCCCTTGTTTGATGTCGGCGTTACGGAACGCAATTTGATGGGCAAAGGGCAGAACCTGGATGTCAGTGCGCAGCTTGCGGAGCGTCAGTCGAAAGTGAATTTAAGTTTTACCGAACCCTATTTCCTGGACCGGGATATTGCCGCCGGATTTGATATTTTCCACACCAGCACGGACAATCAGGACGCCAGTTCTTTTGACACCAAGAAGACAGGTACAGGCCTGCGCGCCGGGTATTCTATTTCGGAAGATTTGCGGCAAAGCTGGAACCAGTCGCTCATGCAGGTCGAGATTATCGGTGTTCCAAGCACCGCTTCACAGTATGTCAAGGAGGCTGCCGGTAAGGATATTGTTTCTGAATTGACCCATGGTCTCAGTTATGACAAACGCAACAGCACGACATTCCCGACCGATGGCTACGCGCTGCGCATGGCTAATAGCATTGCCGGTATCGGTGGCACGAAACGCTATTTGCGCAACACCTTTAACGCAGCGAAATACTATCCACTCTATGACCAGTGGACTCTATCGTTCAGCGGTACTGCGGGCCATATCATTGGTCTTGGTCAGGATGTCAATCTGTATGACCGCTTCTTCATCGGTGGTGACAAACTAAGAGGGTTTGCGACTTCCGGCGCAGGGCCACGCGATAAGACCACCAAAGACGCCCTAGGCGGTGAATGGATGTACGGCGGCGGTGCGGAGCTCTCTTTCCCACTCGGTTTCCCAGATGAATTGGGTGTATCGGGCAAATTGTTCAGTGATTTCGGCAGCGCCGGGAAATTGAAAACTAACGGTACGGAAGTCAATGATACCGGCAGTGTCCGCGTTTCGGTCGGCACCGGTATTACCTGGATCTCTCCATTTGGCCCCATAGCCTTTGATTTTGGCATACCGGTGGTCAAGGAAGATTTCGATGAGGATGAAGCGGTTCGTGTTAATTTCGGCACCAGATTTTAGGAGTTCTTCGTGAAAAAATTACTTTCCCTGCTGGCCTTGATGGGGTTGCTGTCTTTTACGCCGGTAAACGCGGCTTTTGCCCAGGAAACGTCCACTGGAATTAAGATTGCTATTATCGATATCAACGTCATCCTGCGCGATGCGGCGGCGTTTAAATCCATTCGTCAGCAAATTGGCGCCTTCCGCGATACTTTTCAGAGTGAAATTCAAAAAGAAGAAGAAACACTCCGCAAAGGAAACCAGGAACTGGCCCGCCAACGGACCCTCCTGTCGGCCGAAGTCTTTGCCGAAAAACGCCGTGAATTTGAGGCAAAAGTTGTTGCTGTCCAACGTCTGGTCCAGCAACGTAAACAAAACCTCGATAAATCCCAGTCCGAGGCGATGGGACAAATCCAGGATGTGCTCAATGTCATTGTCACGTCTATTTCCGAAGAACAAAGTATCTCTTTGATTCTTCGCAAAGACCAAACAATCCTGGCCACCGCACCCTTGCAGATTACCAAGCTGGTGCTTGAGCGCCTCGATGCTAAAATGCCGTCCATAGTGGTTTCTGACCCGTCTAAATAAAGGGGCGCATACCGGTTATGGCCGATCCACGTTTTTTTAGCGTCAGCGGACCTTTTTCATTAAAGCAACTGGCTGATATTGCCGGCGGTGAGCTGTCCGAAGGGGCAGATGGGAATGCCGTGTTCAACGATGTTGCGCCGCTTGGACAGGCGACCTCTGGCGATATCAGCTTCCTTGATAAAGCTGTTGGCATTGTTGGTGGTTGCATCAA
>CBFDEA010000249.1:0-4058 GCA_965603695.1 uncultured Rhodospirillaceae bacterium
ATCGGTCCAGGCGTAGGGGGTGTTGTCGTGGCTGCGCATGAAAAATCCCGGGCCTTCGGTTTCGATGCGCTTGATGGTTTTCCAGGTCGCGAGGTCGATAACGCTGATCGCCGCGTCTTTCAGGTGCGGCGTCGCCATAACAGAGCGGCCTTTATAGTCGAAGGTGATTCCCGAGCCCAGATGGGGCATGCCTGAAAGCTCAATATCGGCGATCTTTCTCCCGACCCGCATATTGACGACCTGGCCGTTTTTGGCGTTACGCGCCGTGCCGATCAAATTGACATAGGCCTGATCGAAAAAGAAATCATCGAGATAGTCATCGAGAACAATCCTGCGCACCGGGAACGGCCCATAATCGAAGGAACCTTCCTCAAGTCCCGGCTGGTAATTATGGATCAGGCCCTGAGCCACCGGCTCTGGGTTTTCCAGGTAGGACATCTCCCAAATTTCCGGAATATCCTTGAGCGCCGCGATGAAGCTGTTGCGTGGCGGGGCGGTGTAGACGGCACTGACTCTGGATGATTTTCCATTCTTACCGATCACGGGAATAATTTTTACCGGTTTCAATGTTTCTGAATCCATGATCACCAATGTATGGGGCAGGGTGTTTCCTGCGGCCACCCACTTGCCATCGCCGGAAACGGCGATGTTGCGGGTGTTGATGCCGATCCTGATTTCGGCGACCGGTTGGAAGCTGTGCAAATCGTACTTACTGACCCAACCATCGCGCGAGGCCAGGAAGACAAAGCGTCCATCCGGGGAATATTTGGCCCCGCCGTGCAAGGCGAAGCGGGATTTAAAGCGCCACAAGGGCTCGAAGCTGTCGCCATCCAAAATGGTGACGTGATGATCGCCGGTCTCGACCACCGTGAACAAATTCAGGGGATCGGCTTTATGTTGCGGGGTCTTCGGAAGTTCGGCCGGGTCGATATAAATTATCTGACTGGCGTTCATTTCCGCCAATCCCCACGCAGGGATACCGGCCAGCGGCGCGTAAACGTAATCAACCAGCGCCTTGATCTCATCGGCGCTTAAGGTCTCGCCGTAGGCTGGCATCTGTACCGCCGGACGGCCTTCGGCAATAACCTGGGCTGCCTTTCCTTTGCGTAGACGACCGAGATTTTCCGGTAGCAACGCCGGCCCTATGGCCCCCAAACGTCCGGCCCCATGGCAGTCGGCGCAGTGCTCACCATAAAGCGCCGCAGCGTCGGGCGATTGTGCCCGCGCCGGGCCGTGAACCGCCAGCAAAAGTGCTGCGGTGAATAAGAATAAGAATAACCGCATGGGATTTAGCCTGCCTTTTCCAATTTCGGGCGACCACCGCGTTTGGCCGAAAACGGTGTCATCGCCACCCGTTTCTGAGCATCATCGCCGGTCAGCCCGATCTCATCGTCATCCAGATAACAGGCCGGATCTTCGGCCCATGGATCGCCGGTGATCTGATCGGCGCGGACCCGGGTGTTGCCGCCACAAATATCGACGTGGCAGCACGCCGCACAACGCCCTTTAAGCGGCCTTGGGCGGCTTTTAAGGCCAGCCATCAGCGGATCGGAGGTATCGGCCCAGATTTCCGAGAACGGCCTGTCCTTGACGTTGCCAAGGCCGTAATGCCACCACATGGTGTCGGGGTGAACATCGCCCAGATTATCGATATTGGCGACGTTGACGCCCGATGCGTTGCCGCCCCACTGAACCAGCTTGGCGCGCATATGGGCGGCGTGTTCCGGGAAGTTCTTTTCGATCCATTTAAGCAGATAAACCCCATCGGCATCATTGTTGCCGGTGACGAATTCCTTAGGCTGCCCCGCGCGGATACCGGCGAGACAGCGCTCGAACAGGGTATCCATGGCCTGGCGGGTCATCTGGAAAATAGCATCGTCTTTGCGGTTATGATTGCCGCGCCCGGCGTAATTCAGGTGCGAGAAATAAAACCGGTCGATATTTTCCAGGTCGATAAGATCGAGCATGTCGCCCAGCTCAGAGGCGTTGTCCTGGGTCATGGTGAAGCGCAAACCGACCTTAAGGCCCTTATCCAGGCACAGGCGGACGCCGTGCATCGATTTTTCAAAGGCCCCATCGAGCCTGCGAAATTTGTCGTGGGTTTCCTTCATGCCATCGATGCTGACACCGACATAGTCGTAACCGATGTCGGTAATTTCGTCGATCCGGGTTTCATCGATCAGGGTGCCATTGGTCGACAGACCGGCATAAAAGCCCAGTGCCTTGGCCCGCCGGGAAATATCGTAAATATCGGGACGCAATAACGGTTCGCCGCCCGATAAGATCAGCGCCGGAACCTTGAAGGCTCGCAAGTCGTCCATCACCGTATAAATCTGCTCAAGAGACAATTCGCCAGGAAAATCCTTGTCCGCCGAAATAGCGTAACAGTGCTTGCAGGTCAGGTTGCAACGCCGGATCAGATTCCAGATGACCACCGGGCCAGGCGGATCGCGCCGCGGGCCGACAGGGGTCGGGTTATCGATTTCGTTCAAGAATTTTGTCAGTCTGAACATATCTTAAGCCACCAATCTAAGGCCGGACTTCTTCAAAATCCGGGTCGAATATAAAATCCTGTGATCGCGGACGTCATCGCCCAAAATAGCGGCAATCTGTCGGGTGTGTTGTTCAACGCTTTCATGATCCCTGCCATGGACCATGCAAAACAGATTATAGGGCCAATCGGGTAAATGGCGCGGACGGTGGTAACAGTGCGAGACGAAATCCAACGCCCCGACCTGGCGACCTAAAGTGCCGATCATCTCATCAGGAACATCCCAGACGGTCATGCCGTTAGCCTTATAACCAAGGGCGTAATGATTGGGCACGACACCGAGTCTACGAATAATGCCCGTCTGCAACATTTTTTCCATGCGGGCGATAACCTCGGCCGGCTCAGTCCCGACAGTGCGGGCGACATCGTCGTAGGGACGCAAGGAAAGCGGTAGTCCTTCCTGGGTGGCGACGATAATGGCGCGGTCAAGGTCGTCCATGTTTATGCCTCGAACCTGAGGCCGACGAAGAATTCTTCCTGCTTCGGCATGTTGTGGACAGTAAGCCTGGTCGCCGCTTCGATGCCTGAAATGGTTTCAGCGACACCCTCGGGCGTTTCGGTGGCGATGACGAACCACATGTTGAAGGTGTGATCGCGGGCGTAATTATGGGCGACTTCGGGGAAATCATTGACGATAGCGGCGATCCGCTCGAAATCGTTCTCCGGCACTTCCAGTGCCGCCAGGGTCAGGCCACCGCCCATTTTTTCGGCATGGTACATAGGCCCGAAGCGGCTCAAAATGCCGTCGTCCAGTAGTCGGGTGATGCGGGCCAGCGCGTCTTCGGCGGTGATACCCAGTGCCGCCCCGACTTCGGCGTAAGGCTCCGCAGACAAAGGAAAGCCGCCCTGATAATCGTTGATCAAGGCTCGGTCGATATCGTCCAGCTGGGCGCTCATGCGACCGACTCCATCTTTTGCGGGCGGGCGCCGTAATGGGCACCGCGCTGCTTGAAGCGGCGGCTGCTGAACAGCACATCCCTGGCCGCAGCGTCGGCACCGCACGTGCGGGCCAGTTGTTCGACCTGTTCAAGGACGTCATCGCGCTGCTGCCCGTGGACCATGCAAAACAAGTTGTAGGGCCATTCGGGCAAGCGCCGGGGGCGGCGGTAACAAAGGGTGACGAAATCGAATTCACCGAAACAATGTCCGACCTCGGCGACTTTATCGTCGGCAATATCCCAGACGGTCATGGCGTTGGCCCGGTAGCCCAGTTCGTGGTGGCGGACGATCAGGCCGAAGCGCTTGATGCGCCCGTCAATCTGCATGGCCGACAGGGTTTCAATGACCTCGGCCTCGCTGATGCCGACTTGCTCCGCGATCACGGCAAACGGACGCGATACCAACGGCAAACCATCGCCAAGAGCATCGACAAGTCTTTTTTCTTGGGTCGTTAATTCCATCGCAGATCAAATCCCAAATCAAGATGATAATCTTCCAACATCGGCAGGTTGAGCACCTTGATCCCGGTCATGTGTTCGATTTCTTCGATGACCTGCTCGACTCCACC
>CBFDEA010000250.1:0-4054 GCA_965603695.1 uncultured Rhodospirillaceae bacterium
TCGACGATGTCATAATGCCCCGCAACACCCGCGTCAGGGTTTGTCGGTCATTACGGATGCTGGCCGGGAAGAAGCTTGAGAACCCCTGGAAGAAACACGGCAACATTCCGCTTTAGGCTTGCGCGGCATCGCTTGAGCGAAGGCGTGTCGGCACGGTTACGCTAAAGACAGCGCCTTCCCCCGGCTTGCTTTCGACGCTGATGTCACCACCCATCAGATGACATAACTGGCGGCTAATGGTGAGACCCAGGCCGGTTCCCCCATAGCGTTTTGTCACCGAAGAATCGCCCTGGAAGAACGGTTGGAACAAGCCGTTGATCTGGTTTTCACTTATCCCCATACCGGTGTCACTGAGTCTGAAAACGATGGCTTCCTCGGCGTTGGAATGATCGCGGCTGATAGACAGTTCAATTTTTCCCTTGGTTGTGAACTTGGCGGCGTTGTTGACGAGATTGAATAGGATTTGGCGTAAAGCCATCGGATCGTTGATGATGCTGCCGGCATCCTCGGGACAGATAATGCTGAAGGTGTTGTTATTATTCTCAATCAGCGGGCGTACTGTTTCTTCAAGTTCCTTAATGAAGGTGCAGACATCGATTGTTTCGGGGAACAGTTCAAGTTTGCCCGCCTCGATCCGCGACAGGTCAAGAACGTTGCCAATCAGGCCGACCAGGTGTTTACCGGCATCGTTGATGTGTTTGATGTACTCGCGGTAATTCTTGTTTTCAATTTCACCCAGGAAGCCGCCAATCATGGTGTCGGAAAAACCGATGATAGCGTTTAACGGGGTCCGCAGTTCATGGCTCATATTGGCCAGGAATTCAGATTTTGCACGGTTTGCCGCTTCCGCTTGATTCTTTGCCGTGCGAAGAGAGGTCTCACCGGCAATGCGTTTGGTGATATCGCTGCCTGTTCCCCGGTAACCTTGAAAGTCGTTATGGACGTCAAAGTAGGGTCGGCCGTTGAGATTGACATGGCAAAGGTCACCAGATGGCAGATGCACGACATAGGAAAAATCATTGAAAGGACGATGGGCGTTAAGGTCTTCCATATGGCGGGCCCATATCTCGGTGTCCGCGTCAATGAAGGGCGTCTTTCTTAATTCGTCGCGTGTCCTGCCGATGATACTTTCGCGGGGAATGCCGGTTAATTCGAAATATAGATCCGAGATGTAGGTGAACCTGAGATCGCGGTCCATTTCCCAGAACCAGTCAGAAGCGGATTCGGCGAAGCCCTGAAAGCGTTCCTTACTTTCATTAAGGGCTTTCGTCATTTCACTGAACTGGGTGATGTCCTGAATGGTGCCGATAAAAAGTCGGCGTTCGTCGTTTACCATTTCGCTGACTGATAAATGCATCGGGAAAAGGTCGCCATTCTTGCGTTGCCCAGTGACACTACGGCCCAGACCGATAATCCTCGCCTCGCCACCACCCATATAATGATCCAGGTAACCATCATGTTCGCTTCTATAGGGTTCGGGCATGAGCATGGATATGTTGTTGCCGACGACGTCTTGCGGGCTATATCCGAAGATGGTTTCGGCTGCCGGATTGTAGGACTGCATGATACCCTTTTCGTCGATGACAATCAGGCCGTTCAACATATTGTCGACGACGGTTCGCAGGTATTTTTCGCTAGCTTTGCGGGCTTGTTCAGCGGTACGCCGCTTAATGGCGTGATCACGAAAAATGACCATGGCATTGGCCATTTGCCCAACTTCATCGGCGCGGTGCAGGTCGGGAATATCGACATCCATATCGCCTTCGGCGAGTCTGCGCATCAACCCTGTCATTGAAGCCAACGGAGCGCCCGCAAGCTTGCGGATAAAGACTGAACAAAGGGCGGCGATCATTAGCGAGACGAAGATGGCCAGGACGAAGGACGTTTGACCGACGCGGACCAAATCATTCCAGTTCTTGGAAACATCCAAGGCAATAGAATAGACACCAATGACTTCGCCATCTTCAATGCCCATAAGGGTTTTATGACAGGTATAGCATGCGACATCAGTGGCTTGCCCGGTGCCTAATATGACCGGTTGGGAATAGCGGTATATGTGGTTGTCGCCCATTTTGCTTGCCGGACGGGCGCTTTCCAGTGCTTGCTTGTCAACGTTGTCTCTGGGCCGTTCGAGGTAACCTTTTTTGGCTTCCTGAAAGGTTAGAATTTTTTCTCCCTGCACCAACCATAGAGACATGCGCTCTGATGAAATTTTGAGACGATCCATGGTGTTGTCGAGAATTCGGACTGAGACATTCTCATCAGAGGCATCGATGCGGTTTTTCATGACCTCTGAATGGAGAATTTCCAGGATCGAGATCGCCTCGAGGGAATTCCTTTCGGCGTTATCACGAAAAACATTCAATTGAAAGTTCACGAAGACAGCGGCGCTCGCAAGCAGCAGCAGAATCAGAATGGCACTGACCAAAAGGGCGATCTTTGAACCGATATTCAGACGATTAAACACGTTGACGGGCTTTCTGATAGCAATCAATATTTAATGAAAGGATATCAGGCCCCGAATTTTAGATACCCACCCCTCGTTCTTCGCTCCTACAATCGTATGTAAAAAAGGCCATTGGCACAAGCGGGTAGTCGTGTTCATTCGAGGCCTACATAATTTGCAGAACGTGGAGGGGCGCCCCTTTTTTTTCTTAAACGAGCGATTTGCCGACCTGTGCCCTTGCCATGGATTATTATGATGTCAAAATGGGAGGCTATGAAACAACTTTTTTCAAAGGATTAATGGGGAATGTTTAAAAAAATCCTCATCGCCAACCGCGGCGAAATCGCCTGCCGGGTGATGAAAACGGCGCGCAAGATGGGCATCAAGACGGTCGCGGTTTATTCCGAAGCCGATAGGGACGCCCTGCATGTGGAAATGGCCGACGAGGCCGTCTGCATAGGCCCCGCGCCGTCATCGGAAAGTTACCTGCTGGCGGAAAAAATTATCGAGGCAATCAAGCAAACGGGTGCCGATGCCGTTCATCCGGGCTATGGCTTTTTATCGGAAAACGCCGCCTTTGCCCGCAAGTTGAAGCGTCAGGGGATCGCCTTCATCGGTCCCAACGTGCTGGCCATCACCAAGATGGGCGACAAGATCGAATCGAAGAAGTTGGCGATCAAGGCCGGGGTCAATACCGTGCCGGGCCATACCGAGGCGCTGAGGGACGTTCGTCAGGCCTTGAGTGTGGCCAAGAAAATCGGTTATCCGGTGATGTTGAAAGCATCGGCTGGCGGCGGCGGTAAGGGTATGCGTGTCGCCTATAACGAAAAGGAAGCCCGCGAAGGATTTACCTCCGCCAAGCGCGAGGCCGCGTCCAGCTTCGGTGATGATCGGATTTTCGTTGAAAAGTTCATCGAGGAACAGCGCCACATCTAAATTCAGATCATTGCCGACAGCCATGGCAACACGGTCTATCTTGGCGAGCGCGAATGTTCCATCCAGCGCCGCCACCAGAAGGTCGTTGAGGAGGCCCCGAGCCCCTTCATTGACGAGAAAACCCGCAAAGCCATGGGCGAGCAGGCTGTTCATCTGGCCCGCGCGGTCAAATACGTGTCAGCCGGAACGGTCGAGTTTATCGTCGATGCCAAACGCAATTTCTTTTTTCTCGAAATGAATACCCGCTTGCAGGTTGAGCATCCGGTGACCGAAAAAATTACCGGCCTCGATCTGGTCGAGCTGATGATCCGCGTCGCCGCCGGGGAAAAGCTTCCGCTCAAACAAGAAGACGTACGCCTCAACGGTTGGGCTATGGAAACGCGGATTTATGCCGAAGATCCGTTCCGCGGTTTCCTGCCGTCGATTGGTCGCCTAGTTCGCTATCAGGCACCGCTGGAAAATGAACATGTTCGTGTCGATACCGGCGTTTATGAAGGCGGTGAAATTTCCATCTACTACGACCCGATGATCGCCAAGTTGATTACTTATGGTGTCGATCGTGACGAGGCGATTGCCCATATGCGTCACGCCCTGGATGGCTACTATATCCGCGGCGTTGCCCACAATATCAGCTTTCTGGCGGCGCTTATGGCGCACCCGCGTTTTCAGAAA
>CBFDEA010000251.1:0-4035 GCA_965603695.1 uncultured Rhodospirillaceae bacterium
AATAGAAATCAAGCCCGGTTTCACCGAAACCGACGACCTTGTCGTCGCCGGCCATACTGATCAGCCGTTCGGCGCTGACTTCAGGCTCTTTTTCCGCATTGTGCGGGTGAATGCCGACGGAGCAGTAAATATTGTCATAACGCCGGGCCACCGCGAGAATCTGATCGAACTTGCTGACGTAGGTGCAAATGGTAAGCATGTGCATGACACCGGCCGCAGCGGCACGCTCGACAACAGCGTCCATGTCGTCGGCAAAATCAGGGAAATCGAGATGGCAATGGCTGTCGACAAGCATTAATCAGCCTTCCTCGCCTGCTGCCACGACGTAGCGTGGGAACACCCCTTGCGGCGCCGGCAACAGCGTACCGGGCGTCAGTTTATGGTCGGGACCCAAATACTCAAAACTACGATGTTCCGGGCTAACGGCCAGTTGATCGAGCATACGGGCCATGGTGTCGGGCATGAATGGCTGCAACAAAAGGGCGATATGACGGATCGATTCGACCAGCACATAGAGAACCGTCGCCATCCGTTCCGGGTCTTCTTTCCTTAACTTCCACGGTGCCTGGGCATCGACATAGCCATTGGCCATGCGAATAACGACCCAGATATCTTCAAGCACTTCGTTAAATGCCTGACGATCAATGTCAACACGGACGCCTGAAATCAGGTCCATCGCAGAACCCAGCATTTTATCGTCGTCGGCGTTAAACGTGGCATGCTGGGGCACCGCCCCCTCGCAGTTCTTGGCGACCATGGACAGCACCCGCTGGGCCAGATTGCCCAGGTCATTGGCCAGCTCGCCGTTCATGCGGTTGACCATGGCTTGATGGGAGAAATCGCCGTCGTTACCGAAGGGTACTTCCCTGAGCAGGAAATAACGCACCTGATCGAGGCCATAGGTGGCGACCAGATCGTGCGGATCAATGACGTTGCCCAGGGACTTGGAAATCTTCTCGCCCTCGTTGGTCCACCAGCCGTGGGCGTAAACCCGCTTCGGCGCGTCAAGCCCGGCGGCGAGCAGGAAAGCCGGCCAATAAACGGCGTGAAAGCGCAGAATATCCTTGCCGACCATATGCAGATCGGCGGGCCAATAGGTCGCGTACTCGCCGCTTTGCGTCTCAGGATAGCCGACCCCGGTGATATAGTTGGTCAACGCATCGAGCCAGACATACATAATGTGTTCATCGTCGCCGGGAACCGGAATGCCCCATTTGAAGGTGGTCCGCGAGACCGAAAGATCGCGCAGACCGCCTTTAACAAAACTCAGGACTTCATTGCGCCGCGTGTTGGGGGCGATGAAATCGGGGTTGGCATCATAGAAGGCCAGCAGCTTGTCGCCCCAGGCCGAAAGCCTGAAGAAATAGCTGGGTTCTTCGACCCATTCGACTTCGGCCCCCGAGGGCGCGATTTTCTTGCCGTTGGGACCGTCGGTAAGCTCCCCTTCCCCGTAGAACGCCTCGTCGCGGACGGCATACCAGCCGGAATAACTGTCGAGATAGATCTCGCCGTTATCGATCAGCTTCTTCCACAAATCCTGAACGGCAATACGGTGACGCTCTTCGGTGGTGCGGATGAAGTCGTCGTTGGTGAAGTTCATCAATGCGGCAAGGTCGAAGAAGTTTTGCGATACCTTGTCGGTGAATGCCTTGGGGTCGATACCGGCGGCCTGGGCCGACTTTTCAACCTTCTGGCCGTGCTCGTCGGTGCCGGTCAGAAACTTGACATCATAGCCATCGAGCCGCTTGAAACGGGCCAGCACATCGCAGGCCAGCGTCGTATAGGCATGGCCGATGTGCGGGGCATCGTTGACGTAATAAATAGGCGTCGTCACGTAATAGGATTTAATCGAACTCACTCCACAGAAAAATTAAGCTTGAGCGGCTTTCTCAAGGGCCAGAAAGATCGTGATGATCATCTGTCGCCGATCCATGTTGATGGCGTCGGTACGCGCCAGCAGATAATTTATCTTGTCCCATACCGCAAGCCAGCTTGCAAGGGAACTGGCGGCGGCGAGGCGGTTGTTCAAGCTATCTTCCGGCCCGCCCTGCCCCTGCCCGCCCTTCGATGCGGACAGAATCATCCGACCGAGCCAGCCGAGCAGCAGGTCGGCGAAGGTTTGAAAGGCGGCGTCGCCACCGACCCGACCGAGTTTTGCCGCCAGCGTGTGCAGGTTTGCCACATTCAGGCGCGGCAAGGTTTCAAGCAGGGCCAGCAGGTCCCGGTAAAGCTCCAAGCCGCCCTCTTCCTCAAGACCGATGGCGCGGCCGAGACTGCCTTCCGACAGGCGCGCCAACGCCGTTGCGTCGGCGGCGGATATTTCAGGGCGCTGCGCGACCAGCAGCTCACTGACGACGTCTTCCTCAAGGCTGGAAAGCACCAGTTTGCGGCAGCGCGAACGGATCGTCGGCAGCAGGCGTCCGGGATTATGGCTGACCAACAGCAAGATCGCCTTGGCTGGCGGCTCTTCGAGAACTTTCAGGACGGCGTTGGCGGCGTTGCGGTTCATCTCGTCGGCGCTGTCGATAACGACCACCCGCCAGCCGCCTTCCGCCGCACTCATGGACATGAAGGAGCCGATGGCGCGGACATCATCGACGACGATCTCGGTGCGGTGCTTGCCTTTCTTCTCGTCAAATTGCCGCTCAATCGCCTTCAAATCGGCATGGGCGCCGACGGCGACGCGGTGAAAAACCGGTTCATCCGGGGAAACATAAAGACTGTCCGCCTCGTCTTGTGGCAAATCGCCGCCAAACAAACCATTGTCGGCGGCACCGCCCCTTGTCAGCAGGAAGCGGGCGAAGCGGTAGGCCAGTGTCGCCTTGCCGATTCCCTTGGGCCCGCACAACAGCCAGGCATGGGCCAGCCGCCCGCAATTAAACGCATCAAGCAGGGTTTTCTCCGCCTGCGCGTGGCCGGACAGAAATTCGTTGCGGCGCGGGTGGGGAATCCCTTCATCATCATCAATGGGCAGCGCTTTGGCGTTCATGGCAAGGCTATTTTCGAAATGATTAAAAAATTGATTCGCATTATTTCACCTATCAAGTAGTTGAAAATAATACCTTATATTCATATAAATCATTCAACATTCAATCTAGTTGAAGTGCGCTTTCAATTTCTGGAAAACGAGTAATCAAGACTTTTACGGCTTGCGAAAATGTATAGTCTTTGTCTTGAGAGGAATCTAAAAAGGCGTAATTTGCTCCCCTTCGAGATTCAAAAATTTCTTTGGCTATATTAAGAATTTCTGGTTTTTCGAATACACTAATATTAGCTTCACCGTCACGAGCAATAACTCTCGATAAGCCTATTTCAACTGGGCATTTTAAAATAAAAGAAATGTCTGGAACGAGGGTTTCTGGCAATAACTTAGCATATAACTCATCTGCTTCGGCGGGCGTTTTTGTCTGAAAGGCTAGAGTTGAATCTGCATACCTATCTGTAATAACAACTTTATTAGATTTCAGTGCTGGCTTTATTAACTTCTCAATATGTTCCTGACGATCCTTACGATAATATTCTAATTCTTGATCGGGGGAGAGACGTCCATCATAGGCCGCTGATCGTAGCTTCATACCCCAAAGAGAGTCATTAGTTGGCTCTTTTGTGATAATAGGGGAAAATTCAATAAGGGCTGCAGCTAACTGCTGCACAAGGGTTGTCTTGCCAGCACCATCAATACCATCAACAGCTATAAACATAAAATTAGTTCCCCGATTTCACGAAATTTATCATGGTAATTTTAATGGTACTACAAAAGACTTTTTTACTGGTTGTGGATAAAAATACGCCTACAAGAAACATTATTTAGAATCTGTTTTCAGCTTAATTGGCGCCGCCAAACACGATGTATCTAAAGGCTGCCATGAGACGGCCGATCAAGCCCAATTGTTCGACATCGGCGGCGGCAACAAGGGGAACTTCAACGGTTTTTTCACCGGGCGCGCTGACGATTAAGCTGGCCAGTATATCACCCTTTTTCACCGGTGCCGGAATTGGTCCCTGATAATTGACCGTGACCTTCATTTCACGGCG
>CBFDEA010000252.1:0-4035 GCA_965603695.1 uncultured Rhodospirillaceae bacterium
TCACATCCTTTTCTTGCGAAGAATAAGGAAGAACAGGAAAGGCACGCCGATGACGGCGGTGACGATGCCAATGGGAACAACCGCACCGGGGGAAATCAATTTCGCCAGCACCGATGAACCAACCAGAATAAAAGCGCCGGTAAAAGCCGATAAGGGGATCAGGAAACGTTGATCCTCGCCGACAAACCCCCGCGCAATATGCGGGGCGACCAATCCGACAAAGCCGATGGTGCCGACAAAAGCGACGGCACTGGCCGTCAGGATCGAAATCAGGAACAGCATGCGAAGACGTATCCGCGCGACATTCAGGCCGAGGCTGGCCGCATTTTCTTCGCCGGTCGCAAGCGCGGTCAGGCTCCAGGCGTTTTTGGCGAGGAACGGAACGATAGCGATCAACACCAGGGTCGTGAACCAGACGGACGTCCAATTCGCCTTCAACAGGCTACCAAACAGCCAGAAGACGATTTCGTGGAGAACCTCGGGCGCGGCCAGATATTGAATAAGGGATTGCAGGGACTGAAACAGAAATAACATGGCGATACCGGCCAAGACCAGAACGTCGGTCGTGACACCCCGGGTGCGGCCAATCGCCCAGACCCCCATACAGGCACCAAAGGCGCACACAAATGCCGCCACAGGGACGCTGAGCCAGCCCAGAAAGGGCAGGGTGAAACCCGTCAGAATGGCGATTGCAGCGCCAAATCCGGCGGCTGCGGAAATTCCCAATGTGTAAGGGCTTGCCAGTGGATTGCGCAAAATGGTTTGCATCTCTGCACCGGCTATCCCTAAAGACGCGCCGACGCTAAGCGCCGTCAGTGTCATGGGCAGGCGAATGTCAAAGACGATGGCATGCAGGGGCGTCCCCAGATGCTGGGAAGGTTGCCAAAGAACACCCCAGACATCGGCAATGGTGATGGTCGACGGGCCAGTCGCCATATCCACCAGTGCCGTGAGGACTAAAAATATGAAGGCCGTCGCAAGAGCCCACAACCGCTGCCATTGGTAACGACGGTAAAGTGTAACCGTCGCCGTTGTTGAAATAACATTCATCCGGATCACTCTCTATAAAGTGCAGTCAGGGACCAGACATGCTGGGTGCAGCCTGGTCCCTGAACGCACAACGTTAGTCGTCGAGTCCCGTTACAAAGGAACCGGTGGCGGCGATGGGAAGATATCGCTCGTAGAATTTCCGGTGGGTCTCTTTCGGGTCGATGTCCGCGAAGGCTTTCGGGTACATGACCTTGCCCAGATATTGAAGGAACGCATAGTCATAAAGGGTGCGCGCTCCACCATGGTAAACGGCATGAATCTGGTTGTTTTTGACGGCGTCCAGATTGGCCCAGCCGCTACGTTTCAAGTAGGGCTTCAGTCGCGATTTGGTTTCTTCTTCGCTGACGCCGAAACCCATCAGGACCGCCTTATCGCCCTTTGTCCAATAGGATCCAGGAATCAGGATGACTTCGGGATTTTGGGCTAACACATGTTCCGGGTTTATGGCAGCCGTGCGTTCGACAACACCGTTGGCAATATTTTTGCCGCCCGCTTGGTCGATCATGCCGCCCCACATATAGCCGTTGCCAAAGGTACGGTCGTATTCATCCGGCCCTTTGTGGCCCAGTTCAACATAAACCCGCTTTGGCGTTGCGCCTGCCTTGATGGCCTTTGATACGCGAGCCTGAACATCCTCGACAGCGGCTTTGTATTCAGAGGCCAACTTGTGAGCCCGATCCATAGACCCCATAACCGCACCAATCGTCATTGTGCTGATGACATGCGTTTCGACGGTTTGGGCATTGTAATCTGCGGCGATAACCGGAATGCCCGCAGCTTCTAAACGATCAATCATTTCGCCCATAGACTTGATCTGCCAGGCAGACAGGATGGCAACATCGGGTTTTGCGGCGATCGCTTTTTCAAGGCTGAAACCATTTGATTCCGTTCCGCCAACATCGATCAAATTTTCAATGCGCGGAATGGCCTTTGAATAGGTTTTCCACTGCGAGTTCCGCCAGTCATGCCATGCGGACTTGTTGATCGCGACAACACGGTCGTAGGCATTGGGGCCGGTGATAGCCAAGAAGTCCTCAAAATAAAACCCCAATAATACCCGTTGGGCGGGTTTCGCCAGGGTGCGTTCACGCCCCATGACATCCGTTACCTTAATGTCGGCGGCGGCTAACGTCGGGGCAATTGCTCCCAGGAGCGCAAACAGCGCTGCATACAGTGTCTTTTTCATAATGTACCTTACTCTTGATAGTGTCCATAAATCCTGGATTTGCGCCCGTTTTCCAGGCGCAATTCAGGTGTCTTTAAATTGTCAATAAAGTGGAATCAGGAACTAAGGGGGGGTGCGCGAACGCTAACTTGCCGCCAATATTTCTTGGGCCAGACGACCTCATGATAGATGGCAAATTTTGGTGTCGTTCGTTCGCCAACAGGGAGAACATAAAATTCCTCCTGCGGCAGTATAAAATGAACTGATTGGCCGAGTTGGCTAAGCGGGCAGAACGATTTACAACACTCACCAAGGTCGATGGTCTTTTGATCCGGGGGTTCCGAATTCAGCGCGATGCGTTTGAACCCATCGACAGTACAGATGACAATCGAGTTTTCATCGCCTAAGCCTGCCGCGCTGGCGTTGCCAATTAGCAGCAATGATATCGGGGCGACAAGATTAGCCGCCAGCAAACATACGGCCAAAAATTGGGTTAGCCGTCGTGTAGCAAATGAACGAATGCCTTTGTTGATGGTCAATCTCATTTACGGTGTCGCTATACCAATGCCTGTTCGTTTCAATCTTAGGGGACTGATTTTATGACATGTAACGGATTCTGGGAAATTAACCAAGGTCAATCCAAGACCAAGCTTTCATTGTGATGATGCTGCCCCTATTTAAAAAATTGATGATTAAGAACTGGATTTAAGCACTCCCGCTAATCCATTGTTAACTTCTCCGGCGTCATAGTAACGGCGGGTAAGGGACTGTGAGCGCAACGTTAACAATAATAATGGCGCTTAAGTCAAATGGGTCTATTTTCTGAGTTACGATTACGCGCCCGCTATATTATCGGGCCTGTCTTGGGTATTTGCGCGATCGGTTATTTCGCCTTTCACGCCATTCGCGGCGATCGCGGCCTTTTGGCCTTGCGCGCCCTGTCTCAGCGCGTCGAAATGGCGCGCATCGATCTGTCGACAGTCGAATCCCAACGCCTTAAGCTTGAGCACAAAGTCAAGCTGCTCAATCCCAACAGCCTCGACCCCGACATGCTCGACGAACGCGCCCGGGTGATGCTCAATTACGGCCACGCCGACGAAGTCGTCATTATCCCCGATATCGAGGTCATCCTGACGGGTGAGGACAAACCCCCGTCCAAATAGCCGGTGTGGCAAAAATTCAAACTTTCTTAAATTGCTGCAACTGCGAAGGGAAATCGGGGCTTTTTTTCCGATTGTTTCAACTTAAGCTTAAGCCATTGAAACAAAACTGCATTTGCAGTGCGGGCCGGTGAAATGATTGTTCGTGCGAGTTAATCGTTATCCGGTTAATTTAAATTTTCCTTTTGTTTACAAGGGCTTTCGAAGTATTTGTTGCTTGCTTGATGGTGATGCAGTCCCTAAATTGATCTTCTCATGTCAATAACTGCCAGCGATCGAGGTGTTTCAAACTATGCCGAAAACCGCCAAACGCAAGACGTCTTCCGCCCCATCTGCCACCGGTAAGAAAGCCCGCATCAAGCCCGGCAAGAAGGCCCCGGCGGCGAGTTCTGCCGCGCTTCTCGAGTATTATCGCCAGATGCTGATGATCCGCCGATTCGAGGAGAAGGCCGGTCAGCTTTACGGCATGGGCCTGATCGGTGGCTTCTGCCATCTCTATATCGGTCAGGAAGCCGTCGTCGTCGGCATGCAATCAGCCGCTATCGACGTTGATTCGGTGATTACCAGCTACCGCGACCACGGCCACATGCTGGCCTGCGGTATGGACCCGAAAGGCGTCATGGCCGAACTGACCGGGCGTTCCGGCGGTTATTCCAAGGG
>CBFDEA010000253.1:0-4026 GCA_965603695.1 uncultured Rhodospirillaceae bacterium
CTCGGCAGTTGCCTCATCGCCTGCGGCGACGACGTGACCGTCGGAATTCAACCCCAACGGCTGGTTCTGCCAGTCTGTCATATATCCTCCGGCACCGGTGATGACGGGAACCAGGGCGCAGAAGTCGTGGACCCCCATGTCGGCCTCGATAACCAGGTCGCAAGAACCATTGGCGAGCAGGCCGTAGGCATAACAATCCGTACCGTAGAGGATGCATCCCGATAGTTTGCGGACTCTTTCGAAAGCCGCAAAATCGTCTTCATTGAAAAGGTGTGGCGATGTCGAATAAAGCCAGGCATCGGCGACACCGACGCAGGGGCGGACGCGGACGGGTTGCTTATTGAAGGTCGTCGGGTGCCCTGCGCAACCGATCCAGCGTTCATCCAGCGCCGGCATGTCAATAATGCCGATAACCGGATAGCCATCTTTCAGTAACGCAACAAGGCTACCGAACAGGGGAGAGCCGGCAATGAAGGATTTGGTGCCGTCGATGGGATCGAGGGTCCAGACATACTGCGCGTCCGTGCGGACCGAACCGAATTCCTCGCCCAGGATTCCGTGCTCGGGAAAGCTCTCCTCGATCAGGACGCGCATCGCCTTTTCGGTTTCCCTGTCGGCGATGGTGACCGGGCTTTCGTCTTTTTTGGTGTCGATGTCCATCGGTTTGCGGAAGTACGAAAGCACACTGGTGCGGGCGCAATCGACCAGCCTTACGGCCAGATCAAGCTCCTTGGAATACATCGGCGTCATTCCGGCAGGGGCCTTGGGTTATCGCTTAAAGAGCGCAGGAAGCCGATCAGGCTGGCCCGCTCTACGGGGGTTGAAATGCCCTTGATCGACATCTTGGTGCCGCGCACGTAGGTCCGGGGATTGGCCAGAAAATGGTCCAGGTCAGTATAGGTCCAACTGCCGCCTTTTAGTTTCATGGCATCGGAATACTTAAAGTCTTCCTTGCCACCCTTGTCGCGCCCAAGTATGTCCCACAGGTTGGGGCCGACGCGGTTTGCACCGTCTTTTTCCGACGAATGGCAGGACTTGCACTTGCGAAAGGCTTTTTTCCCGGCGGCGGGGGTGTACGTTACCAGAAGGCTTGCAATGCTCACCGGTGCGGCTTTTTCTTCAGCCGGTAGCGCTTCGGCAACCGGCGCTTTTGCTTCCTGTACGACCTGCTCCGGTGGCGGGCTTGCCAGTTCGACGCGGGGACGGACCGTCAATTCACCGATCACGTTGACGATGACAACCACGACCAAGGCAATAGCCAGGGAAATCAAAACATTTTTAATGAAGCCGGAATCCATAACCCAACAATCCTTTTTTCCGTTTCAGTAGGACACACCGTCGTTATAGTGCATGACCCGCGTCGTAAATTCTAGAAATCATGACAAAGATTTGCAAATGACTAATAATAAACAATCCCGTACCTCGCCAAGCAATCCCTTGGTTGTCGTTCCGGCAAGGATGGCATCAACCCGCTTGCCGGGAAAACCGATGCTTGATATCGCTGGCGTGCCGATGATTGTCCAGGTTTGGCGACGTGCCATGGAAGCCGATGTCGGGCCGGTCGTTGTCGCGTGCGCGGAACAGGAAATTTTCGACGCTGTCAATGACGTCGGCGCGCAGGCGGTGCTGACCGACCCGGATCACCCGTCGGGTTCCGATCGGGCGTTTGAGGCCTTGGGCGTGATCGACCCCGATGGTCGTTATGATGCCATCGTCAACATTCAAGGCGATTTACCGACCATCGAGGCGGCGGCGGTTCGCCAGGTCTTGCGGCCCCTTGCAGACGCCGCGGTCGACATTGCCACGCTGGTCTGTCAAATCACCGACGAGGATGAAAAAAATAATCCCAATGTGGTCAAGGCGGTGTTGTCCTTGCCTGCGGGTGCCGATAGCGGCCGGGCGCTTTATTTCAGCCGCCAACGGGTGCCATCGGGGGATGGGCCGTTGTATCATCATATTGGCCTGTACGCCTTTCGCCGCGCCGCCCTGGAGCGTTTTGTCGCGCTTCCCCCGGCACCGCTTGAGAAGCGTGAAAGGCTTGAGCAATTACGCGCTCTGGAGGCCGGTATGCGCATTGACGCCGCCCTCGTTGACACAGTGCCCCTGGGTGTCGATACTCCGGCGGACCTTGAGCGGGCGCGAAGTATATTGGGATCAGTAAAGGCTTAAAAGCAGATGACGGACGCAAACAAAACCATCGCCTTCCAGGGCGCTCCCGGGGCCTATTCGGACCTTGCCTGCCGGGCCGTCCACCCAGAGATGGAAACCCTGCCGTGCCATACATTTGAAGATACCTTTGCCGCCGTTCTTGACGCTCGGGCCAAGTTTGCCATGATTCCTATCGATAATACGGTGGCCGGCAGGGTCGCCGATATTCATCACCTGTTGCCGGATTCCAACCTGCTTATTGTCGGCGAACATTTCCAGCGTGTCGATCATCACCTGCTGGCACTGCCGGGGACAAAAATTGAAGAGCTGACCCATGTTCATTCCCATGTTCATGCTTTGCCGCAATGCCGCAAAGTCATCCGCGAACTGGGGTTGGAGCCGGTTGTCTACGCCGATACCGCCGCCGGTGCTGAAATGATCGCCAAGCAAGGCATCCATAACCACGCCGCTATCGCATCGGAATTGGCGGGCAAGATTTATGGGTTAGAATCCCTGCGCGCCAATATTGAAGACGCCGAACACAACACCACACGCTTCCTGATTATGACCAGGGAGGCCGACTTTCCGGACCCGGACGAGCGCGCCTGGGTGACCAGTTTTGTCTTCAAGGTGCGCAACGTTCCCGCCGCCCTGTTCAAGGCTATGGGTGGCTTTGCCACCAACGGTGTTAATATGACAAAGTTGGAAAGCTACATGGTCGATGGTAATTTCGCGGCGACCCAGTTCTACGCGGAGATCGATGGTCATATCGACGACAAGAGCGTCGCCCTGGCCATGGAAGAACTCGGATTTTTTACTTCCTGGGTGAAGGTTCTCGGCGTTTTTCCGGCCCATCCCTTCCGTCAAAAAGCCGTCTCTTAGGCTCCTTTCTAGGCATCTTCATCGAGCCACTCCCGGACCAGGGAATAGGAGATGGAATCCTTGCGCGGCAGACGTAATCCTTGTTCGGGGAAGCGGGCGATTTGGTCGCGGGTAAACCAGCGGGCATCTTCCAGCTCGTCGCTGCTGGTGTCGATCTTGACACTCAGTGCGCGGGCGCGGAATCCAAGCATTAACGAGGCCGGAAACGGCCACGGTTGCGACGCCCGGTAGACGACGTTATCGACCAGGATGCCGGCCTCTTCGAAGACTTCGCGGGCGACGGCCTGTTCCAGGGTTTCTCCCTGATCGACGAATCCGGCCAGGGTCGAATACATGCCATCCGAGAAATTCTGGTGACGCCCAAGCAGGCAGGCACCGCCATCGGGTCCGGCCCTGGTAACCAGCATGATGACGGCAGGATCGGTGCGGGGAAAGTGGATGCGCAGGCACTGGGGATTGCCGCAACGACGCATTCGCCCGGCTTCCTGGGCGATGGTCGGGGCCCCACACTGGCTGCAAAAACAGTTGTGGCGGTGCCAGTACATAAGCCCTCGGGCATGGGCCAACAGCGATCCATCATGGGCATCCATCAGGACGCCGACCTCGCGCAGGTCGATGAATTCGGCTTGCCCCATCATTGGGCTTAAGACGGGTAGTTCGTGATGGGAAACATCGACGGCGAAAATGGCGGGGATGTCCTGATCCGCCTCAATGTCGCCATCCAGTCCCAACAGGGCGATGTCACTGGCGATTTCAAGCAGTCCACGCGCATGGTTGCCGCTCAGGGTAATGGCGCTCGGCGAATCGCGGTCGAGAATTAGGTTGCAATTTCTCCAAACGGGCACGATTTGGCTATTCCGGTCGTGCAGTCGGGCTTTAAGCCATTCAGGATCGTTAAATAATTCCGGCTTCCTGAGGAGTCTGTTTTTTGTGTAATAAATCGACTTGGGCATGGTAACGACCTGATCTGATAAGGATTTTCGATTCCAGTATAGT
>CBFDEA010000254.1:0-4026 GCA_965603695.1 uncultured Rhodospirillaceae bacterium
ACCACCCAGCGCGACCTGTCGCTGGCCTATTCGCCCGGTGTCGCCGCCCCCTGCCTTGAAATCCAACGCGATCCGTCGCTGGTCTACGACTATACCGCCAAAAGCAACCTTGTTGCCGTTATTTCCAACGGCACTGCCGTGCTCGGCCTTGGCAATCTGGGAGCGTTGGCCTCGAAACCGGTGATGGAAGGCAAGGCGGTGCTGTTCAAGCGCTTCGCCGATATCGACGGCATCGACCTCGAAATCGACACCGAGAACGTCGATGAATTCATCAACTGCGTTAAATTTCTCGGGGCCAGCTTCGGCGGCATCAACCTTGAGGACATCAAGGCCCCGGAATGTTTCATCATCGAGCAGCAACTGCGTGAAATCATGGACATCCCGGTGTTCCATGACGATCAGCACGGCACCGCCATCATCACCGCCGCCGGATTGATTAACGCCCTCGACCTGACCGGTCGCAACATGCAGTCGATCAAAGTCGTCGCCAATGGGGCCGGGGCGGCGTCCATCGCCTGTGTCGAGCTTATCAAACGCATGGGGGTGGCCCACGAAAACGTCATTTTGTGCGATTCCAAGGGGGTCATTTATCAGGGCCGCGAAGACGGCATGAACCAGTGGAAATCGGCCCACGCCGTGCAAACAGACAGTCGCACCCTGGCCGAGGCGATGGTCGGTGCCGACGTCTTCCTGGGACTTTCGGTCAAGGACGCGGTGAGCCCCGAAATGGTGCAATCCATGGCCGACAAACCGATCATTTTCGCGATGGCCAATCCGGACCCGGAAATCCTGCCGGAAATCGCCAAGGCGGCCCGGCCCGACGCGCTGATCGCCACCGGACGTTCGGACTATCCCAACCAGATCAACAACGTGCTCGGCTTCCCGTACATTTTCCGCGGGGCGCTGGATGTCCGCGCCTCGACCATCAACGACGAAATGAAAATCGCCGCCGCCCACGCCATCGCCGAACTGGCCCGCGAAGACGTCCCCGATGAAGTCGGCGCCGCCTATTCCGGTCGCTCCTTACAATACGGCCCGGAATATATGATCCCGGCCCCCTTCGACCCGCGTCTTATTCTCGCCGTGCCGCAAGCCGTCGCCCGCGCCGCCATGGATTCCGGCGTCGCCCGCAAACCGATTATCGACATGGAGGCTTACGGTCACGAACTGTCGGCCCGCCTCGATCCGACGACGGCCAGCCTGCAAGCGATTTTCGATACCGTGCGGGCCCACCCGCGCCGCGTCGTTTTCGCCGAGGGAGAAGAA
Organism: uncultured Rhodospirillaceae bacterium; assembly: GCA_965603695.1. Classification (GTDB taxonomy): domain Bacteria; phylum Pseudomonadota; class Alphaproteobacteria; order Rhodospirillales; family JABHCV01; genus JACNJU01. The sequence goes on from CBFDEA010000254.1 coordinate 1,267, forward strand.
GAAAAAAGCATTCGCGCCGCCGTTTCATTCTACACTTCAGGTTATGGCACGCCGATCCTGCTGGGCCGCGAAAGTAAGGTTCTGGAGACCATGAAATCCCTCGGCCTGCCCAATATCGACGGTCTTGAAATTCACAATGCCAAGCTCAGCACGTCGAACAAGGAATACACGGATTTCCTCTATGAACGCCTACAGCGCAAGGGCGCGCTTTATCGCGACTGCCAGCGCATGGTTAATCAGGAGCGCAATCTTTTCGCCGCCTGCATGGTCGCCCTGGGCGACGCCGACGCCATGCTGACCGGGTTGACGCGCAACTATTATGTCGCCCTTGAGGAAATCACCCGCGTCCTCGACCCGCTGCCCGACGAGCATATCTTCGGTCTGTCGCTGGTCCTGGCCCGCGAGCGCACGCTGTTCGTCGCCGACACCGCCGTGACCGAACTGCCCAATCCAAGCCAGCTTGCCGACTTTGCTATTCAAAGTGCATCGGTGGCGCGGCGCATGGGACACGAGCCCAGGGTGGCGCTGTTGTCGTTTTCCAACTTTGGCAACCCGATGCTCGACCGCTCACAACTCATTCGCGACGCGGTGCAACTTCTCGACGAGCGTCAGGTTCCCTTTGAATATGACGGCGAGATGGGCGTCGATGTGGCGCTGAATGCCGAACTGATGAAAAATTACCCGTTCTGTCGCCTCAGCGAACCGGCCAATGTGCTGATTATGCCGGGCTTACATTCTTCACAAATCGCCACCAACCTGCTACACGAACTTGGCGGTGGCACGGTGATCGGGCCAATGCTGATGGGGCTTTCCAAACCGGCCCAGATTGTCCCCATGGGGGCGACTGTTTCGGACATGGTCAACATGGCAGCACTTGCCGCCCACGATGCGACGTGACGCGACTTAATATCTAACGACTAAAGAGAACGACCGCATGACCGAACCCGTCATTACCAAGAAGACCTCCCTCGACAAAGATCTCAAGAAAATCGTCCGCCTTGAACAGGCGACCCAGGAATCAGGCCAGCGCTTCGTTAAAGTCGGGCTCAGCGTCCTGTTTCTCGTCGCCGTGTGGATTTTCGCCTCCATGCAGACGGGGGACATCGACAACAGCGCCTATATCATCGCCGCCGGTATCATCGGCGGTTACATGGCGCTCAACATCGGTGCCAACGATGTCGCCAACACCGTCGGCCCGGCGGTTGGATCGAAGGCCCTGACCATGATGGGGGCGCTGCTGATCGCTGCCGTGTTTGAATCTTCCGGCGCGATTTTAGCCGGCGGCGACGTGATCAATACGATCAAGAAGGGCATCATCGACCCCTCCCTTATGCCCAACACCCAAGTTTTCATCTGGGCGATGATGGCCGCCCTGTTGGCCGCCGCCCTGTGGCTTAATCTGGCGACCTATGTGGGGGCGCCGGTTTCGACGACCCATTCCATCGTCGGCGGCGTTATGGGCGCGGGCATTGCCGCGACCGGCTTTAGTGCCGTCAACTGGCCGACCATGGCCAAGATTGCCGCAAGCTGGGTGATCTCGCCACTGCTGGGCGGCATTATCGCGGCGCTGTTCCTGGCCTTTTTGAAATACACGGTGCTCAACCAAAAAGACAAGGTCGCCGCAGCCCGGCGCTGGGTGCCTGTCGTCGTCGGTATCATGGGCTCGGCCTTTGCTATGTATCTGGTGATGAAAGGCCTGAAGAAAATTATCAAGGTCGACGCGCTCAGCGTCATGATTATCGGTGCGGTTGCCTACGTGGCGATTTATTTCATCGTTAAAATCTACGTCGACAAGAAATCGGCAACCATGGAAAACCGCAAAAGGTCGGTCAACCAGTTGTTCGTGATTCCGCTGATTTGCTCCGCCGCCCTGCTGTCCTTCGCCCACGGTGCCAACGATGTCACCAACGCGGTCGGACCGCTGGCCGCCATTGTCTCGGCTTCGACCAGCGGCAGCATCGACGCCAAGGTCGGGATTCCGCTTTGGGTGATGCTCGTCGGTGCGGCCGGTATATCGGCCGGGCTGGTGATGTTCGGACCGAAGCTGATCAGGACCGTCGGCGAGAAGATCACCAAGCTTAACCCAGTGCGCGCTTTTTGCGTCGCCCTGGCCGCCTCGATCACGGTGATCATCGCCTCGACCCTGGGACTGCCAGTATCCTCGACCCACATCGCCGTCGGCGGTGTCTTCGGCGTCGGCCTGTACCGGGAGTTCATCTCCAACCGCAAGCGGCAACTGGTCAAACCGAGCGCCCTGGGCGGCGGTAGCAATGACGAACTCTCCGGCATCGTCACCGGCGCCGTCGAGGAAGCCGACGAAATGCTGATGGAACTGCAAGCCAAGAAAATCAGGAAATCGGCAAAACGAAAACTCGTCCGCCGCCAACACATCACCACCATCGCCGCCGCCTGGGTCGTCACGGTCCCCGCAGCCGCCCTCCTCGCCGCCTTATTGTTCAAAGCCATGCAGGCGGTGAACGCGGGTTAGGCTGCACAGCCCGATTCCACCGTCATTGCGGACTCGATCCGCAATCCCGCCTCAACCCCGCCGTCATTCCCGCGTAGGCGGGAATGACGAAAGGGAGATGGGAGAAGCGCAACGTAAAGGCTTAAACCCCAAGCCCGGCCAGCGCCGCCTCGTAGGCCTTAGCCGTGGTCTCGTCGAAACAGCAGAAGATGACTTTTTCGATGCGCTCCTCGGCCGTCAGGAAGGCCGCCGTCGTGGTTATGGCGATGTTGGCGGCGCGGTCGCGGGGGAAG
>CBFDEA010000255.1:0-4023 GCA_965603695.1 uncultured Rhodospirillaceae bacterium
TCAGGGGTAAGGCCTCATAAATTCGCCGACTTCAATAAAGGCATATAAACATGAGCAGAATTTTTTCCGGCGTTCAGCCGACAGGCGATCTTCACCTTGGCAACTATCTGGGGGCCATCCGCAACTGGGTCCGCCTGCAGGACGATTACGAATGCTTGTTCTGTGTCGTCGATATGCACGCCATCACCGTCTGGCAGGAACCGGACGCCCTGCGCGCCAGCACCCGCGAAGTCGCCGCCGCCTTGTTGGCTTCCGGCATCGATCCCAAGGGCCATATTGTTTTTAATCAAAGCCAGGTGCCGGGACACGCCGAACTGGCGTGGATTTTCAATTGCGTCGCCCGCATGGGCTGGCTCAACCGGATGACCCAGTTCAAGGAAAAAGCCGGCAAGCACAAAGAGAACGCATCAATCGGGCTGTTTGCCTATCCGTGCCTGATGGCCGCCGATATCTTGCTCTATAAGGCGACCCATGTACCAGTTGGCGAAGACCAGAAGCAACACCTGGAACTCACCCGCGACATCGCACAAAAGTTCAACAATGACTTTAAAAAAGAGCTGTTTCCTGTTGTCGAGCCATTGATTTTCGGGGCCGGAACGCGGGTGATGTCGCTGCGGGACGGGACCAAGAAGATGAGCAAGTCCGACCCGTCGGAACAATCGCGGATCACCATGACCGACGACGCAGACACCATCGCCAAGAAAATCAGGAAGGCGAAAACCGACCCGGAAGCCCTGCCCGAAACCCCGCTCGAATTCGTCGGCAGGCCGGAAGCGGCAAACCTTTTGGGCATATACGCGGCCTTGTCCGATACCGACATCAAGGACGTCTGCCAAAGCTTTGGCGGCCAACAGTTTTCCACATTCAAGCAGGATCTGGCCGACCTGGCGGTCGCCAAACTGTCGCCCATCCAAGATGAAATGCGCCGCTTGATGGCCGACCCGGATTACGTCGACGGGGTGTTGTGCGACGGCGCCGAGCGGGCCCAGGCAATGGCCGCCCCGGTTCTGGACGAGGTCCGCGAAACGATCGGTTTCCTGAAAAAGGTGAACGCCTGAAGCCCGTGACCCCTTGAAATTTCCTTCATTTAGGGCCATCTAGAAGCATCAATGTCAGTTTTAAGAAGCAAAGGTTCGACGCAAAATGTTTATTCAGACCGAAGGCACCCCCAATCCGGCGACGCTTAAATTCCTGCCGGGCTGCGATGTTATGAACGCGACCGGCCAGGGCGGCGCTAATTTTACCGGCGCCGAGATGGCGGCACGCTCGCCATTGGCCTTGCGTTTGTTCGAGCAGGAAGGCGTCGATGGGGTTTACCTGGGCGGTGATTTTATCACTATCACCAAGACCGCCGATAAAGAATGGGAAACCATGAAGCCGCTGCTTCTCGGCGCGATCATGGAACACTTCACCGCCGGCAAGCCGGTGATTGAGGCAAGCACCAGCGTTGACGATGACGACGACTCTGCCGACGGCAGTATCGAGGCGCAGATCAAGGAGTTACTCGACACCCGCGTTCGTCCGGCCGTCGCCCAGGACGGCGGCGATATCATTTTTCATTCTTTTGAAGATGGTGTCGTCTACCTGACCATGCAGGGCGCGTGTTCGGGATGTCCGTCCTCAGACGCAACCCTGAAGCACGGTATCGAGAACATGCTGCGCCATTACATCCCGGAAGTGACGGAAGTCCGCGCCTCCGAATAAGGGCATTTATGCACCAGTCGCAGGGGTGCTATGCGTCCGGGCACGCAGAATCTGCGTGACTCCCGGCGCTTGTTTTGGCTAGTATCCGATCCTTCGCCGGTCACAGTTCCACTCGAACAACACGCTATGGGCACAATATTTAGCGTGTAGATTGATTTTTCCACAATATGGTGTATATATTGTGGCGATTCTATTACGGTGGGATGAAGATTACTTATGGGAAATGGACAGCCAGAATCGAGAAAGGGCGGCGTTTCTCGACAATCTCCAGAGAAAACAATGAATTTTGAACGTGGCGCACTCACCCTTGTCGGGGCTTTTGTATCTGTTTTGATTGCGGCGGCCTGGATCAGCCCGCCCGCAGACGGCAGCGGTGCGTCGCGCGCGGCACTCAGTGCGTCACTTGGCAAGGCCGAGCCGTTGATTCTGACCGGCGGCCTGGCACCGGGGGCGGTGACCAGCGCGGCAATTATACCGGTCGAAGACTTGAATGGCTTCGAAGTTGGAGCCGGACCCGCCGGACCGACAGCGGGTAGTCTGCACGCCACATTTGGTCGCCTCGGCTATCATCTCGATAACATCAAGTCAGGCGTTAAACCGGTACCCAGGGTCTTCCTGGCGGAATTGCCCGGAGATCTGGCCCAAGTACCTGAGAACAAGCAACGTAAGGCGCTTTTCTTCCAGGCCATGCTGCCGTTGGTGTTGCAGGTGAACGAGGAAATCCTCGCCGACCGCCGCCAATTATGGAGCCTGCGTTACCGCATCGGCCTGGGCGAAAAACCCAGCGCCGCCGAGCGTCTGTGGCTTAGGGTCATGACCGAGCGTTACGGTGTCAAAGCCGGAGATATCAATGCCTTGATCAGCCGTATCGATATCGTGCCGCCAGCCTTGGCGCTTGCCCAGGCGGCGGAAGAAAGTGGCTGGGGAACATCGCGTTTTGCCAAAGAAGGCAACGCCATGTTCGGCCAATGGACATTCTCCTCAAGCAAGGGCCTGACCCCCCTTAAGCGCGATGCGGGCAAGAATCATCAGGTCAAGGCCTTCGATTCCCTGATCGATTCCGTTCGCGCCTATACCATGAATTTAAACAGTCACCGCGCCTACAAAGGCTTCAGGAGCACCCGTCAGGCCATTCGCCGCGTCGGCGGTCCGCTCGACAGCCGGGTGCTGGCGGGGACATTGCTAAAATATTCCGAACGCGGCGCGGCCTATGTGGCGGCCTTGCGGGGCTTGATCGATTATAATGGCTTGAGCCCCCTCGACGATGCCCGCCTTGACGCCAACGCGCCGGGCGAGAAGATCGCTTCGGCTATTTAAGATTAACGCTTCGTATAAAATTGCCGTCCGAACCAGTACCAGCGGCCATCTTTGGCCGGCAGGGTGCAGTTGAAGCGGGTGCGACCGGGCGGCAGGGCTTTTTGCATTCGGATTTCTATGCGGGTCTGACCGCTTTCCCCTTCTAAACGCGAGACGTCGAGTTTGCCTTCGTGAGAACCGAAACAGGCGAGGCGATTGAGGCTTTTTGTCAGCGCGTCGTCGCCGTTAATGGTAAAGCCCAGGGCCGGTGGATTATCGTCATCGGCATCAATCAATGGGTCGTTCGGTGTCACATCGACAACGTCCAGGCCCAGGGCATTGGCGGCTAGCCGGAACCGTTTCATATCACCGTAGGTTTCGTTGAGGGCAAAGCGCGGCAAGTAATACAGCCCAGGCATTTTTGTTGCGACTCCGGAATGTTGCCCAAAACCGGCCTTAAAGCCGGTCGAACGAACCAAATCCATGACGCGCTTACTGGCCTCGCCATAGGGATAGGCGATCAGCGATGGTCTGGCACCAAGTTCTTCTTTAAAGCGCGCGTTAGACTTGTCGAGGTCGCGACGATTGGCGAGAACGCTGGCGTTTGCCATGTGCAAATGCGAGGCGGTCTGGCTGCCGATCCCGGCCCCGCTGTCTTTAAGTTCGCGGATTTGATCCCACGACATATAGCCGCGGATGCCGCGATCGACCGGGTCGGTGGCGACAAAAAGGGTAAACGGAAAGCCCAACGCCTTAAAGCGTGGCCAGGCATGCTGGTAAACCGACAGGTAGGCGTCATCGATGGTGATGGCGACGGCCCGCTCCGGCAGGTTTTCACCGCTGCGCAAGGCCTTGATAATATCATCCAGGGCCATTACGTGATAGCCGCCGGATTTCAGTTCCGCAAGGTGCGCCTCGAATTGTTCGATTTTGATAGATGTGGAGGGGAATTCGTCCTCGCCGAAACGATGATACATGAAAATAACCGCAGAGTTTCCGGCCTGCGCCACAAGCGGTACAGTG
>CBFDEA010000256.1:0-4022 GCA_965603695.1 uncultured Rhodospirillaceae bacterium
GACGGCTCCAGGAAAACCTCCTCCAGATCGTCGATAAAATGGGCCGGTTTCAGGGCGGCAATGAGTTCGCATTTCTGCTCGCGGGTTGCCGCGAAGAAGACGTTCTGCGGATCAACGGCGAATCCGGCCTGATCGAAAAAACCCTGCGCTTGCAGCCACCGGCGGGCGGCATCGCGCAGGTTTATCCGGGCCGCATCGAAATGGCCGAATTCCGTCTTGTGACTAACGATAAAAACCGCGCACCCTTGATCCCGACAGCGCCTGAGAAACGCCCCGGCACCATCAAAGAGGGTCGCCTCAAGAATCTGCGCCCCGTAAACACGGCCCTGCAGGGTCATCCACCGGGTCTCGCCATCCGGCCCCTTACGGATGCTGTCGCGAAGGTCTTTCTTGGAGCCATGATAGTCAGCGTCGATCAGGCCTTGGGATTTGGCGGCGGAGACAAAGACATGGTCATAATTAATCAGGGTGTTATCCAGGTCGATGCCGATGCGCAGGCGTTCCAACGTGCGCCTCCTACTTCAACAGTGCCGTCAAATACTTGATCAACGTCACCTTCTCCACCGACTTCCTGTGGCCGACGATGCCGACTTGCAATGCCCCTGCGGTATTACCGACAAAAGCCGCGTCGGCGATGTCGGCGCCCATCGCCACAAGCGGCGCGGCGATAGAGAAAAAGGCGTCGCCCGCACCGACCGTATCGACCACGTTTGTCGTGAAAGCGGGAATGTGATGGGTCGCTTTGCCCTTGCTTCTGGCGACACAACCGGCGACGCCCTGAGTAACGATGAAATTATTGCAATTCAACTTGTTCGGCAGTTTCGCGGAGATGATCTCTTCCATGTCGGAGAACTTGTCAAAGACCGCCAGTCGCGCCTCTGGGGCATCAATGCAAACGAAATCGGCGCGTTTGTACTTGGTAATCAGGTTATAACCAAAATTACCGCTATTGGTTTGCGCGTTGATGGCCAGGAACTTTGATTTTTCCGATAAAAGGCGCGCCGTCGATGGGCCGATCAGGCCGTGGCCAAAATCATTGACGATGACCAGATCGCAGTCTTCGATCCGGGCCGCAAGTTTGTCGTTCACTTGCTTTTCCATATCCGGATCAAGGGGCGTATCATCCATGTAGTATATTTCGAACAATTTGCGCAAATAGCCCCGATCGATAAAGCGTTGCTTGCGGGTCGTCGGACGGTCGTCACAGGTCAGGAAAGACGTCTTGACTGCCGGATGTAAGGATTGATTGACCAGATCCTCATAACTATCCTGACTTCCGAGCATGGTCAGAACTTCAACTTGCGGACAGAAGCTCGCAAGGTGATTGGCCGAGGCAATCACCCCACCGGCAAAAAATTCACTGGAATGATGAAGCGTCGCGATGATGTTTTCTTTTTGCGCTTTGCCCAGCGGATTGACGTACTGATATTCATCAATAATCGTGTCGCCGACGAAGAGAACCTTCATTTTTGAAATTTTATCAATAAGCTCCAGGACCCGCTCCTCGGCACCGCCAGAGCGTTGTGCTTCAAGGTATTCCTGCAAACCGGGCTCGTGGATGCTGAAGTTCTTGTTGATGATCGATGACGAACTGAAGGTAATATCATCGGTGAAAATCACACTGCCGCCGTGGCTCTCAACGGCGTGGCGCTCGTGCACGATCTTGTTGGTTATATCATTGCTGTCTTTGGCGTACTCGACACCCTTGGCGAATATCTGCGGCCGAACCGTGTTGATGACATCTTCGGCGCTGGCCGTGTAATTGATGCCGACATAATCCACGCAAGCCAGTCCTGCGAGCATTTCGGCACGAATGATATCGGGGAAAAGCGGCCGATCGGGCCCCTTGTTGACATGGCCGTCACAGCTTACCGTGACGATCAGTTTCGTTCCGTGCCCACCGGCTTCTTTGAGATGCCGCAAATGGCCAAGGTGCAAAACATCGAAGACGCCGTGGGTAAGGACAATGACTTCACCATCAGCGCGAAGCTGCTCGGCAATTTCGCCAAGCTCCGTGAGGGTCTTGATTTTTTCGTTGACGGACCCGCCTTCTGCGACAGCATCATCGGTCAATTCACGGTCCTCAATTTCCGACCCCATGGTCACCCTCTTAAACGATTGGAAGATTTGGATAATGCTACATTTTGCTTGGCTTGGGCAAGGACCGCAAATTACCTTAACCCAAGGGGCAGCCAGAAGTTTTACAAGTGACGCTATTGATTAGAGGCGACGTGTCCTATTATTAAAGAAGGGACTCGTATAGAGTTGCCGACACTGAGGGAAATAAAAAAGCCCAAGACGATCCTTAAAGTAAGGAGAAGACACCGTTATGAGCACGAAAACGACCGAAGAATTTCTTGAGGACGCGGGGAAAGTTTCGTCGATGATTGCCAACGCCCACAAATTGATGAGCGAAGGCAAAACTATCGATTTCCCCAACCTGGAAGGCCAAATTCAGAACTTGTGCGAAAATGCCGATGCCGGAGGCCTGGAGCAATCCACCGCGGTGCAAGGCGCTTTAAGCGCCATTGTCGAAGATCTGACCCGTCTAAATAGTGAAATGAGCACCAGGCTTTGGGAGGATGAAGAAAAATCCCTCGATGAAGCAGCCAAACGGGCGATCGACTCCTACGCTGCGGATGGCGAACAGGGTTAACACCACCGCCAGAGCGAAGCTTGAAGGGAAATATGCTCGACAATGAGTGATGGCGAACAAGATAATGCCGGAAAGGCAGCACCCCCTTCCCCAGAACAGCAGACGTTAACCATCCAGCAAGCCTTGGATCTTGGCGTGAAGCACCAAAATGCGGGTGACTTTACCAGGGCCAAGGCCATTTACGTTCAGATATTGCAAGCCGATCCTAATCAGCCAATCGCCCTGCAACTGCTTGGCGTCATTGCCTTTCAGGTTGGCGAAATCGATATTGCCGTTGAATTCATCACCAAGGCCGTGACCATCAAACCCGATTATGGCGAGGGCCATTTCAACTTAGGAATCGCCCTCAAAGCACAGGGCAACCTGGCTCAAGCCATCGCCAGCTATCGTCAGGCCGTCGCCATCAACCCCGACAATGCCGATGCCTACTACAACCTTGGCAATGCCTTAAAAGAACTGGAGCAGTTTGACGACGCGGTGACGAGCTACCGCATGGCGCTCAAAGTCAGCCCCGATTTCGCCGAAGCATACTGCAATCTTGGCTATGCCCAGCAGCAACTTAAAGAATTGGATGATGCCGTCGCCAGTTTTCAAAAAGCCCTGGCCATCAAGCCCGATTACGCCGAGGCCCACAGTAACCTGGGGCTTGCATTGCAGGACCTGGGCCAGTTGGATGAGGCCGTGGCGTGTTACCGCACGGCCCTGGATATCAACCCGGAATTCGTCGAGGTACACAGTAATTTAGGCTTGGCGCTCCAGCAATTGGGACTCCTGGATGAAGCCATGACGAGCTATTATAAAGCCCTTGCGATTGATCCGGATCACGCCGAAGCCCATAACAACCTCGGCCTGGCGCATCAGGAACTGGGTATGCTCGAAAGTGCTTTCGAAAGCTACGATAGGGCCCTCAGCATCGTCCCCGATTCCGCCGAGGCCCGTAACAATATCGGCATGCTGCAATTGTTGACGGGTAACTTTCAGGACGGATGGCAAAATTACGCGTGGCGCTGGAAGACCAAGGATGCCGCCTTGCGGCCCAGGAACTACGAGCAGCCGCAGTGGGACGGAAGTGCGCTCGCGGGGCGGACGATCTTCATCTATCCGGAACAAGGCCTTGGCGATGTTATCCAGTTTGCCCGTTATCTACCGCTGCTTAAAGCGCAAGGGGGCAAGGTCGCCTTCGAAGTCCCAAGACCCTTACATCGCTTGTTCGATGGCAGCGGGCTTGCCGACGCCCTGATTGAGGCGAAGCAGACACCACCCCATTTCGATTGTCATGCGCCCATGCTGGACTTGCCGCACCTGTTGAACACGACGCTTGAAACCATCCCCGCGGGCACCGGTTTCCCCGAAGCCTCGGACCAAC
>CBFDEA010000257.1:0-4006 GCA_965603695.1 uncultured Rhodospirillaceae bacterium
CCTCGGTCGCGGCATTTGACGCTATTTCGTTGGATTGACTGACCTGACGGCTAATCTCGGCGATCGAACTTGACAGTTCTTCCGCCGCCGCGGCAACCGTCTGAACATTGGTCGAGGCTTCTTCCGCAGCCGCGGCGACTGACGTCGCCTGTTGCGAGGTGGCACCAGCCGTGCCTTCCATGGTTTGCGCCGTCGCCTGCAATTCAGTAGCGGCAGAAGCGACCGTTTCAACAACCGATTTCATATTTTTTTCAAAATCGTCCGCAACAACGGTGAAGTTTGTAACCTTATCTTCCATCACCTGGGTGGCGCTATTGATCGTCCTTGAGGCAGTCAGGAAACTACCGGTCATGCCCTTTTCGAGAATGCGCCGGTAATACTTGTTGTCGCGTACATATTCCAGGCATGCCTGGGACTCGCGCACATAAGCGTCGGTGCGATCAATCATCAAGTTGATGGCTTGCAACAATTCGCCGGCTTCGCCTTTTTCCGTAATACCGATGATCCGGGCTTCGAAGTCACCATCGGCGACTGCCTTGCAGACGGCAAGAGCCTTGCGGATGGCGGCTGAATTTTCACTTCCGAACATGTAAATATCCTCTTGTCATTTCAACTATGCTAACGCCTGCTTAAACAATACCGGCGATGAATTCGTCGTATGCCATGCCTTTTTCTTCCAGCAGACCGGTCACCATCGCCATTGAAGCCTCCATACCGTCCCTGGCATTGGCGTGTCTTTGTTCTTCCGCCAACAATTGCTTATAGAGCGGGATGATCGTGCTATCGAGGACCTGACGGTTCGGTGTCCGGCGGTTGGAGTGATAGCCGACGACGTTGCCGTTAGCGTCCTTGCTCGGCGTGACATGGGCCAGAACCCAGTAATGATCGCCGTTGGCCGAACGGTTGACCACATAGGCAAAAATCTCGCGGCCATCCTGGATGGTGTCCCACAACAGCTTGAAAATACAGCGCGGCATTTGCGGGTTGCGGATTTTCGAGTGCGGTTCGCCCAGGCATTCCTTTTCCGTATAACTGGCCAGCCTCAGAAACACATCGTTGACGTAAGTCAACCGGCCCTTAAGGTCAGTTTTACTGACAATAATTTCGTCATCTTCAAAAAAACGTTCGACGCCGGTCAGGCTTGCTTCTTTTACCATCTTTCCCTCTCCAAATTATTACCCTATGAAGCCAACCATCTCAGGTTCATCAAATTATATATGTTTTATTTTCAGCTCTTCTAGCCTTATTTCTAACTATTGACTAAACAACATTAATTATCAATTACTTATTAATTGTTAACGTCAATACCCAAACCAATTTATCAGGCTCGCAGGGTGCCACCAGTCGCCTTTTCGACGGCGGCAACCACTTTATTTGAGACCATTTCGATTTCCTCATCGCTCATGGTTTTCTCAAGCGGTTGCAACGTAACGTTGATGGCCAGTGATTTACGACCGGCACCCAGATTACCACCTTCAAACACGTCGAATACGGTAACATCGCTGATCAGGCCCTTATCGGCTGATCTCGCCGCACTTATCAATGCGGCGGCGGCGATATTTTGGTCGACGACAAAGGCGAAATCCCGGTTGACGGTATGAAAGGGCGAAAGCTGCAACAGCGGTCGGGTCGTCCCCTTGGCCTTTTTCGCTTTCGCCTTTGGAACTTTGTTCAGAAAGACCTCGAAGCCCGCCATCGGGCCTTTTACGCCCATTTTTGCCAAGACCCCGGGATGGATTTCACCGAACGTCGCAAGCACAGTTTGCGGGCCTAAATTAAGCGTCCCGGAGCGTCCTGGATGATACCAGGCGGGTGCCTGGATCATGGTCTGCAGTTTATCGGTTGGTGCCCCGGCTGCGGCCAGTGCGGCAAGCGCGTCGGCCTTGGCGTCGAAAGCATCGACCGCGCGTGGGCTTGTCGCCCAGTTGCGACGGCCACTGCGCCCCGACCTTACCCCGCTGGCGACCATATCCTGGCCGTCGGCCTCATCGCCCGAAAATTGCGGGCCGATCTCGAACAACGGGCAATCGGCGATGCCTTTATCGGCGTTACGTCCGGCCGCGGCGATCAGATTGGGCAGGATTGACGGGCGCATGACGCCCAGCTCGGAACTGATCGGGTTGACCAGTTTCAAATCATCGGCCCCACCGCCAAACAGACGGGCCTGCTCCAGGTCCATGAACGATACGGTTACGGCTTCGACAAGACCGCGTGCGGCCAGGGTCCGGCGGACATCGCCGCGGCGGCGCTGCTCCATGTTCCAGGCAGGATGCGGCACCACGTCGTCACGTTGCATTGGCGTCGTCGGTATTTTGTCATAGCCGTGGACGCGAACGATCTCCTCGACCAGGCAAGCCTCGCCGACGATGTCATTGCGCCAGGTTGGAACGGAAACATCCCACGCCGCGCCGTCGCCCGAAACGCCGAAGCCCAGAACGCCGAGAATGCGCTTCATTTCCTGGTTTTCGACGTCGACTCCGGCCAAGCCCTTGACCCGTGACGGGCGAAACAAAACGCTCATAGCGCGATCCGGTTCGGCCCCGGCAATAACCAGCTCGGACGCTTCGCCACCGCACATATCAAGGATATATTGCGTTCCGATTTCCATGCCTGTTTTCAGGAAAGCAGAATCAATTCCACGTTCGAAACGAAACCGGGCGTCCGATTGCAGGTTCAGTTTTCGTCCGGTAATGGCCGTACGGATCGGATCGAACAGGGCCGCTTCGACGAATACGTTTACAGTTTCGTTGGTAACCCCGGAACGCTCGCCGCCCATCACACCGCCCATGGCCTCGGCCTGATTGTCGTCGGCAATGACCGTCATTTCGGGATCGAGCGTGTATTCCTTAGCGTCCAGGGCAAGCAGGGTTTCGCCGGCACGGGCCATGCGGACATGGATGTTGCCGGCAACCTTGTCGGCGTCGAAGACGTGTAAGGGCCGGCAATATTCGATGGTCATCAAATTAGTGATATCGACGAGGGCCGAAATTGGCCGAAGACCGATGGCCAGCAGGCGCTCCTTCAACCACTTCGGGCTTTCGCCATTTTTGACGCCGCGCACATAGCGACCGACAAAATGTGGGCAGGCGGCGGCGTGATCAGCGTCCAGATCCATCTCGACCTTAATCGGACTCTCGAAGGTGCCCTTGACCGGCGTCGCATCGAGCGCTTTCAAGGTCCCAATGCCCGAGGCCGCCAGATCGCGGGCGATGCCGCGAATACCAAGGCAATCGCCGCGGTTGGGAGTGATGGCAATATCGATCACCGGATCATCCAGACCCATGACCGTCACGGCGATGGCCCCGATGGGCGTATCGTCGGGCAGTTCGACAATGCCGTCATGCTCGTCGCTTAAGCCCATTTCACGCTCCGAAAGCAGCATGCCGTTGCTTTCCACGCCCCTGATCTTGGCTTTTTTCAGAGTCACATCGATGCCCGGAATGTAGGCGCCACTGGCCGCGAAAACGCCTTTCAGGCCTGTGCGGGCGTTCGGCGCGCCGCACACGACATCAACGATTTCACTGCCATTATCAACCCGGCAAACCTGCAATTTGTCGGCGTCCGGGTGTTTAATCGCCTCGACCACATGGCCGACGACAAAACTTTCCAGGCCTGCGGAGCGTTCCGTGACGCTCTCGATCTCGAGACCCAGCATGGTCAGCCTGTCGGTGATTTCGCTTAAACAAGCATCGGTTTCAAGATGGTCTTTAAGCCAGCCTAAGGTAATTTTCATCGGTTCAGTCCCCCGCTCATTCCCGGCACGTCCAGGGCCGAAAATCCGTAGTGTCTGAGCCAACGCAAATCCGATTCAAAGAATGTCCGCAGATCCGGGATGCCGTACTTCAGCATGGCGATGCGCTCAACGCCCATACCGAAGGCAAAGCCCTGATATTTTGTCGAATCGATGCCGCAATTCTCAAGCACTTTTGGATTGACCATGCCGCAGCCGAGAATTTCAAGCCAGTCGTCGCCGTGGCCAATGCGAAATTCGCCACCGGCACGGGTG
>CBFDEA010000258.1:0-4004 GCA_965603695.1 uncultured Rhodospirillaceae bacterium
GGCAATCACGGCCTTGGTTTGTTTGGTTATGGCGGCCTCAAGGCAGGCCGGATCAAGGGTCAGGTAATCGGCTTCGATGTCGACGAAAACCGGCTTGGCCCCGGTCCCGGCAATTGCCGCCGCCGTCGCCACGGCGGTATGGGAGACACTGATCACTTCATCGCCGGCACCGATGCCCAAAGCCATCAGCGCCAGGGTCAGCGCGTCGGTGCCGCTGCCGACGCCAATTGCGTGCTTGACCCCGATATAGGCGGCGAATTCTTCTTCAAAGGCTTTGACTTCGCGGCCCAGGATGTAGATGCCGCTGTCGAGCACGCGGGTGATGGCGGCATCGATTTCGCTGCGGTAGGCTTGGTATTGGGCCTTCGGGAAGCTGGCGAACATCATTCCTGAACATCGACCTTTGGCACAAAGTTGATCCATTTGCCGCCCGCCGCCTTGTAGGCTTGCTCTTTTTCCATAATTTCGCGGCTGTGATTCCAGGCGAACAGCACGGTGTAGGCGGGATAGTCGGCGACGAAATCTTCGTAGGGCTTAACGGGGACATGGGCGCCGGGGGTGTATTTGCCCTGCTTTGTCGGCGTGGTGTCGGAAATAAAGGCAATGTGTTCGGGGGTGATGCCACAGTAGTTCATCACCGTCGTGCTTTTTGAGGTGGCGCCGTAACCAAGCACACGGACGCCTTTATCGCGCAGATCATTGAGTATGGCCATTAACTGGTCGCGCGAGGCTTCGCAGTTTTGCCGGAATTTGTCGAAAGTCTCAGGCCGGTCCAGGCCCAGCGCGGTTTCTTTGGCAATCAACGCGGCGACGGCGTCAGTGGCTTGCCGGGCACCCTTTTTGGCCAGGGTATAACGCATGGAGCCACCGTGGGTGATCTGCGGCTCGACATCGATCAGTTCGAAACCATGGCGACCGAAGGCGTTGGCCACCGACAGGGCGCAGAAGACGAAGACATGCTCGTCATAAATTTGGTCGTAAGAGGTTTTCTCGACGACGTCGCCAAGGTAGGGGTCTTCGAAGACCAAAACCCCGTCCGGCTTCAAAAGAGCGTGGGCGGCCTTGGCGACACCCGGCAGATCGGGGATATGGCACATCACATTGGCCGCAAGCAGGGCGTCGGCCTGGCCATATTCGCCGACAATTGAGCCTGCGACTTCTTCGCCGAAGAATTCGCAGATGGTGTTGACGCCGGACTCCCGGGCCGCGTCGCCGACGTTTTTGGAAGGCTAGATGCCTAAGTGACGGATATTCTGGGAAGCGAAATTGCGCAACATGATGCCGTCGTTACTGCCCAGTTCGACGACGAAGGGGTCGCCCGAGCCTGACAAATGGCGTTCCTGGACGGCGCGCGCGAAGGCGGCGAAATGAACCTGCATGTATTTCGAGGTGCCTGAAAAGAAGGCGTAATTTTCATGGAACATCTTCGATGGATCGGGCTGGTCGATGATTTGCACCATCGAACAGTTGCCACAGATGGCCGGGGCCAATTCGAAGAAGTATTCGTCGGCAAACTGGTCGGGGGTTAAAAACCCGTTGGCGATGGGCATTTTTCCGAAGCTCATGAAGGCTTCGATGTCCGATCCGCATATCCGGCATTGTGGCATTATTGATTTTCCTGCGATAAATTCTTAAACAAGGTTGCTGACGTATGCCGCAAAAAGCGGCTGTTTTCAAGCCATTCCTCTTGCCTTTCGAAGGGCACTATATAGAATCCGGGGCGAATACAACAATCGGTTAAGAAAGAAGCTTCATGAAGGTCGAAGACACTGCCATTCCCGGCGTCAAGATCATCGACCTGGTGCCATTTGGCGACAGCCGGGGAATGTTCGTTGAAACCTTCGACACCCAGGTGATCGGGGGCCTCGGCCTGGAACAGACGTTCGTCCAGGACGCAACATCCGCATCAAAGTTAAAGGGCACCTTTCGCGGTTTGCATTTTCAAAGGCCGCCACATGCCCAAACCACGCTGGTGCGGGTCGCGCGTGGCCGTATTTTCGATGTCGTCGTCGATATTCGGGCGGGGTCGCCGACATTTGGCCAGCATCTCAGCGTTATCTTGAACGCCGAAGACTGGCGTATGCTTTACCTGCCCAAGGGGATCGCCCATGGATTTTGCACCCTTGAGGATGATTGCCATGTCGCCTATAAGCTTGGCGATCATTACGCCCCGGGTCACGCCACGGGTATTCAACTCGACGACCCGGATCTGGGCATCGATTGGCCGCTTGATCCGGCCCAGGGTATACTTTCGGACAAGGACCGGGCCAATCCACGTCTTAAAGACCTGGGGCCGGTCTTTTAAGTAAACAACAGGATTTTTCCAGCGATGCATATTTTGGTTACAGGTGGGGCGGGATTTATCGGATCGGCGGTGGTGCGTTATCTGCTGGCGAACGGGGTCGCGGTCGTCAATTTCGATAAATTGACCTACGCCGCCAATCTGCAAAGCCTGAAAGCCGTCGAAGACAACCCGGCGTATCATTTTATTCAGGCCGATATTTGTGATGCCAGCGCCCTTAAGGATGCCCTGACCCGTTTCGCCCCCGAGGCGATCATGCATCTGGCCGCCGAATCCCATGTCGATCGGTCTATCGAAGGCCCGGCTGAATTTATCCAAACCAATATCGTCGGCACTTTTCGGGTTTTGGAAGTGGCCAGTGAGTATTGGCGCGGCCTGGAGGGCGACAAGCGCGATAACTTCCGCCTTCATCACATCTCAACGGATGAAGTGTTCGGTAGCCTCAGTAACGAAGACCCGCCGTTCACCGTCGATCATCCCTACGACCCGCGTTCGCCCTATTCGGCCTCGAAGGCGGCTTCGGATCATCTGGTGCGTTCGTGGTTTCATACCTACGGGCTTCCTGTGGTGCTCAGTAATTGCTCCAATAATTACGGTCCCTGGCAATTCACCGAAAAACTGATCCCGCTGATGATCCTCTCGGGCCTGCAGGGGCGGCCGCTGCCGGTCTATGGAAACGGTTTGAACACCCGCGACTGGCTGCATGTGGACGATCACGCCGCGGCCCTTGCCGCGATTGTCCAAAAAGGCAGGCTGGGGGAAACCTATCTGGTCGGCGGCAATGCGGAATACACCAATATCGATGTCGTTCGCATGATCTGCAAACTGTTGGACGAGATGGCGCCAACGCCGTCCAACACGCCCCATGAAGACTTGATTACCTACGTCGAAGATCGCCCCGGTCACGATTTCCGTTACGCCATTGACGACACAACAACCCGCGAAGAACTGGACTGGTCGCCGCGCTTCGATTTCGAACAAGGCCTTATGGAGACGATCCGCTGGTATCTGGATAATCAGGATTGGTGGCAGAAGGTCGCGGCGGAAACATATGACGGCGGACGTCTGGGACTGACAAAGAAAGAGGGCAGCACATGAAGGGCATCATTCTCGCCGGGGGCAGCGGCAGTCGGCTGCACCCGGTCACCCTGACCATCAATAAGCAATTGCTGCCTATTTACGACAAGCCGATGATTTATTATCCGCTGTCGACCCTGATGCTCGGCGGCATCCGCGAGATTCTGATTATCACGACACCGCAAGCCGAGATGGCGTTTAAGGCTTTGCTGGGTGACGGGGCCAATTTGGGGCTTTCTTTAAGTTACGCGGTTCAGGACAAACCCAACGGTCTGGCGGAAGCCTTTATTATCGGTCGTGATTTTATTGGCGATGATCAGTGCGCGTTGATCCTTGGCGATAATATTTTTTACGGTCACGGCTTGCCGGAGCATCTGCAAGGTGCCGCAACGCGCAGCGAAGGCGGCAGTATTTTCGCCTATCAGGTTGCCGACCCGCGACGCTACGGCGTCCTCGCCCTGGATACGGATGGAAATATTTCCGGTGTCGTCGAAAAGCCTGAAATACCGCCGTCCAATTGGGCCGTGACGGGGCTTTATTACTTCGACAAACAGGTCGCCGATATCGCCGCGACGATCAAGCCGTCGGCGCGCGGCGAGCTTGAAATCGTCGATGTCATCAATGA
>CBFDEA010000259.1:0-4002 GCA_965603695.1 uncultured Rhodospirillaceae bacterium
AACGGCCAGTTTATAGGCGGCAAACGCGCCGGTCGCCATGAAACCGCCGGTCCCAAGGCTCAACTGTCCGGCGTAACCGGTCAGCAGATTGAGGCCGAGAGCGGCCAGCGAGAACACCAGAAACGGCAGCATGATCGTCGACAGCCAGTATTCACTGGCCACCATCGGCACGCCGACAAAGGCGACGATCAACAGCAGGGCCATCATGATGCGATCCTGCAAGATCGGGAAAATCGCCTGATCCTTGGAGTAGCTGGTCTTGAACTGTCCGGCCTCGCGGTAAAGCATTGACTTAAACCCTCTCGATAATTTTTTCGCCGAACAAGCCTTGTGGCCTGAACAGCAGGAACACCAGCGCCAGCATGTAGGCGAACCAGTCTTCGATGGCACCGCCGAAAGCCGCGCCCCAGAACACTTCAGCGACCTTTTCGCCCATCCCGATAATCAAACCGCCGATAATGGCCCCGGGGATCGACGTGAAACCGCCCAGGATCAACACCGGTAACGCTTTCAGTGCGACCAGGGTCAGGGTGAACTGAACACCCAGCTTGGTGCCCCACATAATACCGGCAACCAAGCCGACGAGGCCTGCGACCGACCAGACGATGGCCCAGATAGTTTTCAAAGGAATACCGACGGAAAGCGCCGCCTGATGATCGTCGGCGACGGCGCGCAGGGCCCGGCCGATGCGTGTCTTCTGAAAAAAGATAGCCAGCACGGCGACCAGGGATCCGGCCGAAATGGCGGCGACGATATCAAACTGGTTGACCAGAATGCCGGCGAATTCGATGGGTGCGTTGGGAATTCCCAGATCAAGCACCTTGACGTTACTGCCCCACATAATTTGACCGAAGCCATCGAGGAAATAACTAAGTCCGATGGTCGCCATGAACAGAATGATCGGCTCCTGATTGACCAGTTTTCGCAGCACCACCTTCTCGATAGCCATGGCCAGAACAATCATGACGATGATCGTACTGATCAGGGCCAGCCAGATGGGAAAACCATGTTCGATCAGGCCGACCAGGGTCAGTGCCGCGAACAGCACCATCGCGCCTTGGGCGAAGTTGAACACGCCGGAGGCCTTGAAAATCAGCACAAAACCGAGCGCCACCAGCGAATACATGACACCGGCGAGCAAGCCACCAAGAACCACTTCGATGAAGAACAGCGGATATTCATAAATCTCGATAAACGGCGAGACAAAAACGGCGGTCAGGAATTCCATTAATTCGGCCCCTTGGACTTAATGGTCTGAATGATCTTAATCATGAGCGACCCCCAGATAGGCATCGATAACTTGTTGATTGGAGCGCACTTCGTCAGGGCTGCCATCGGCCAGTTTGCGGCCATAGTCGAGCACGACGACATGATCGGAAATATCCATGACCACGCCCATGTCGTGTTCGATCAGGACAATGGTGGTGCCGAACTCGTCATTGACGTCGAGGATATAACGGCTCATGTCCTCTTTTTCTTCCAGGTTCATACCGGCCATCGGTTCGTCGAGAAGGAGCAGTTCCGGCTGTGCGGCCAAGGCCCGCCCCAGTTCGACCCGTTTCTGCAGGCCGTAAGGCAGCCTGCCGACGGGGGTCTTGCGGATGTGTTCGATTTCCAGGAAATCGATGATGTTTTCGACGAATTCCCGATGCTCGAGCTCTTCCTTGCGCGCCGGACCCATGTGCAAGGCCTGCCAGAACAGGTTCTTGTGCATCTTCGTGTTGCGCCCGGTCATGATGTTGTCGAGCGTCGACATGCCCTTGAAAAGCGCGATGTTCTGGAATGTCCGGGCAACCCCCTGACGCGCCGCCTGATGCGGCTTCATCTGACGGCGGGTTTTGCCTTTGTAGGTAATGGTGCCCTGTTGGGGGTGATAAAACCCATTGATGACATTGAGCATCGAACTTTTACCGGCACCGTTAGGGCCGATGATGGCGAGAACCTGGCCTTCACGGACCTGGAAACTGATGTTGCTAAGCGCCTGAACGCCGCCAAAGGAAAGCGAGATATCGTCGACCCGCAACACCACCTCACCGAAAGTGCGCTCTTTCATTATCCAGCCTCCTTCATAGCAGGGGCGTAGACTGCCGCTTCCCGGATTTGCAGATCGGCCTTGATGGTGCCTTTGCGGCCATCCTCGAAAGTCACTTCGGCCTCAACCGGGATATTTGTCTTGTCGGAATACAAAGCGTCGATCAGGTCCTCGTAACGCTCGGCGATAAAGTTGCGGCGCACCTTGCGGGTCCGGGTCAACTCACCATCATCGGCATCGAGTTCCTTGTGCAGAATCAGATAGCGCTTGATTTGTGAGCCCGACAGATGCGCGTCGGTGGCGAGATCGGCGTTGACCGTCTCGACGCATTCCTGAACCAGGTCATAAACCTCGCCGCGGCCGGCCAGATCGGTATAACCGGAATAAGGCAGGTTGTGGCGTTCGGCCCAGTTGCCCACGGCTTCCAGGTCGATATTGATGAACATGGCGACAAAATCTTTTTCGTTTCCGAAGGCCACGACTTCCTTGATAAACGGGAAAAACTTAAGCTTGTTTTCAAGATATTTCGGCGCGAACATCGATGCGTCGTTGAGCTTGCCGACATCCTTCGCCCGGTCGATAATCTTCAAATGTCCATCGTGATCGAAGAAGCCCGCGTCGCCGGTATGGACCCAACCATCCACTGTTTTGGTTTCTGCCGTCGCTTCATCGTTCTTGTAATAACCCTCGAAGACGCCGGGGCCACTGAACATCACTTCACCGTTGTCTTCGATACGAATATCCACACCCAGGGATGGCCGACCGACGGTGTCGGCCCTGACCTCGCCGTTAGGCTGAACGGTGATAAACACCGAGGCCTCGGTCGAGCCATAAAGCTGTTTGATGTTGATACCGAGGGAGCGGTAAAAATCGAAAATTTCCGGGCCGATGGCCTCACCGGCAGTGTAGGCGACACGGATACGCGAAAATCCCAGGACATTTTTCAGCGGCGCATAAACCAGAATGGTTCCAACCACATAGAGCAGACGGTCAGCCAGGGAAACCGGTAAACCATCAAGAATACGGGTACCGACCCGGCGCGCCAGGTCCATGAAATATTTGAACATCTTACGCTTGAACGGCGCGGCGTCTTCCATGCGAATCGTCACGGTGGTCAAAATGTTCTCGAAAATTCTTGGCGGTGCGAAGAAATAAGTCGGGCCAATTTCGCGCAAGTCGGTCAGCACGGTCTCGCTGGATTCCGGGCAGCTGACACAAAAACCGGCAACATAGGATTGGGCCAGGGAAAACACATTGTCACCGACCCAGGCCATCGGCAGATAGGCCAATGATTCTTCGTCTTCTTTTAGATTTTCCGAAGCAATGCCGTTGCGCGCCGTGACAATCAGGTTGTCATGACTGAGCATCACCCCCTTGGGTTGGCCCGTCGTTCCTGACGTGTAGAGCATGATAGCGATATCGCTGCCCTTACCGGCGGCGACTTTGCCTTCGGCGAAGCCGGGGTGATCGGCATCATACTGGCGGCCTTTTGCCAGCACCTCGTCCAGGGAATGGATGAACGGCTGGTCGTAGTCGCGCATGCCCCTAAGGTCTTTGTGAATGATGTGCTCAAGCTTCGGACAGCGGTCCTTGATCTCGAGCAACTTGTCGACCTGTTCCTGATCTTCGGCGAGGGCGAAACGGGCATCGGCATGCTCCAGAACGAACTGCATCTCCTCGGCCACCGAATCCTGATAGACCGGCACCGGCACACCGCCGTCATATTGCGCGGCGACCATGGCCCAATAAAGCTGCGGTCGATTATCACCGATAATCGCCAGCCGATCGCCGGACTCAAAACCATAAGCCGCAAGCCCGCAAGCCAGGGCGCGGATTTCTTTTTCCGCCTCGGCCCAGGTCCAGGCCTGCCAGATACCAAAATCTTTTTCGCGAATAGCCGGACGCGCACCACGCACACGGGCATTCTCAACCAGCAGCTTGGGGAATGTATCGAGATTGCTAATTGTCTT
>CBFDEA010000260.1:0-4001 GCA_965603695.1 uncultured Rhodospirillaceae bacterium
GCAAGCGGCTCCTGAAGGCTTCTATTGCTGGTGCACAGTGGTCGAAGACATAGGTTGGCGCATTCTTTCGTCTCGCCTTAGCCTCACTACCCAGCGGTGGCGGAAACAGCTTCTGCGCTTTCAAGGTCGACAATACCGAACGGATGCGCCGCCACCGCTTACCCGGAAGCGCGCCAGGGACGAACGCCGTGCCAAGAATGTCGGACATGGACTCGAAATCGAACGCAGACTCGTAGGAGGAACCGATTGTCTTTTTTAGAGAATCGGCATCGAACGCCGTAGCGGAGCGCATGGAGTCGCCCTTCAGGATGTTCAAAAGCTTGAGCTTCATCTCTTCAAGTTGATAAGAGAACTTGCCGGCCTTTTCTTCTTGAACGACGCTCCACGCATGGCTCAGGAATTTTCTTGGTGTGTCGTCGTCGTAGCCAACAATATCGCCATCCACGGCGAGCGCTTTACGGGCGATGCCTAGACTGTCGTCGAGTGCCGATCCGGCCCCATTGTCACCGGCCTGGGAGCGTAGATCGGCCTCGGCCAATTGCCAAAGTTCGACAAGGGTTCCCTTATTGCCATCCCTTACCAGGGTCCGGATTTTTTCTTCAAGGCGCAGCACATGCTTGCGCAAGCGCTCGCCGTCGATGCCTTGGGGGGCTATGGTGCAGAGAATTTCGGTGACGATATCCGAAAGCGAACGTAAGCAAGGATCGCTGTTGGCAGCCTTGATGAGCACCAACGGAAAATCATAACGCAGTTTCGATAGATCGCCGTAGTTGCTAAACAAGGCTGGTTGAAGCCCGTGCCGAGCGATATCAAAAAGACCGTCGCCGGACAATTGTCCGGTAAAATGAAACGTCAATAACGGTGAATGTATCTCGCTCATGGCATCGTCCTGGGTTCACGCCGTTGGGCTAATCGTGAATTTATCGAATTCCTTTTCAAGCACGTCCTTGATGATTTCCGGGGTATACAACCGGTCGGGTTTGCGTAATTCCTCGTAACACGGCATCGCCGCATTGCGATAGAGAACGCCAACCGGCATCGGATGATAAGTCGAGGCGATCTCGCGGGCCCGGTTGCGATCAGCGGGATCGTGTTGCTCCTGGTTGCGATACACCTTGGCCAGACTGGGGCGGATCTGGACACCGTCGGCATGGTCGAGCAGCAGCATGCTATCGGGGTCTTGCACCCATTCATCGAAGCGACCGGGCTGGAACTCGGGGCATCTTTGCAGAATGCGGACGAAAGAGAATCCCTTGTGATGGAAGGCGGCCTCGATGATGTCGTGCAGCAAATCGGGAATCCAGTCGACGGCCTGGGCGACGAAGGAAGCATTGCGGATGCCGAGGCTGACACTGACCGGATTGATCGGTTCCAGCAGCGATCCGTGCGGCGTCGTTTTGCTTTTTTGCCCTTGTGGCGATGTTGGTGACGCCTGATTCTTGGTCAACCCGTAAACACCGTTATCGTGCATCAGGACGGTCATGTTCATGTTGTAGCGCAGGGCGTGAATCCAGTGGGCGGTGCCGATAGAGCAGCAATCGCCATCACCGGTAATGACGAAGACATGCAGGTCGGGTCGCCGCATTTTTATGCCTTGGGCAATTGGCATGGCCCGCCCGTGCAGTCCGTGAAAGCCGTAGGTGTTCATATAATGTGGGAAGCGGCTTGAGCATCCGATGCCCGACACGAAGACCGTTTTTTCGGGTGGCAGTTGTTCGTCGCGGCACAAGCGTTGGACGGCGGCGAGAATGGCGCTGTCACCACAACCGGTGCACCAGCGCGGAACCCGGCCCTTGTAATCATCAAGCGGGTGTTCTTCGTCAAGCAGCCTTAAGGCGCATTCGGCGATTGGCGTTGACATGGGCGTTATCCCTTTCCTTGCAAGCGTTGAACGGCGGCGCGGACGACGGACCCCGGCTTAATGGGGCGTCCGCGGACCTCTGTCCAGCAGGCGACATCAACCAGGAACCGAGCACGCAACAGCAAGGCGAGTTCCGAATAGCGGCGGTTCTCTTCATCGATGAGTTCGTGATCCAGGTTGTCGGACCAGTTTCCCTCTACAGTCATGACCTGATCGAACTTGCTCAATATTTCTTTTATTCCCGACGGCATAGGCTGGATGAAACGCAGATGCAGGGAAGAAACCTTGTGGCCGTCCTTGCGCAGTCGGCTAATCGCTTCTTCGATGGAGCCTTTGGTGCTTCCCCAGCCGACAATCAGCAGGTCGCCCTCGCTGTCGCCGAATACGGGCGGCGTCTTCAGGGTTTTTTGCAGGGCCGCCAATTTGAGGCTGCGGTGCATAATGCCTTCGTGATTGATATCGGGATCATAGGCAACGCAGCTTTTGCGATCATGGGCGAGGCCGGTCAGGCAATGCATGCCGCCGGGTTGTCCCGGAATAAAGCGGCGGGCCAGGCCGGTCCGGTGATCCCAGTCATAGGGAACCAGCCCTTCAGGGATCGGGCTCTGGTCAAACGGCGGTGCCATCCAGTCCTCGCTGATGTTCGGCCTGGGGAAGGGTTGCTGAGCCGAGGCCAGGCTGGCGTCCGTTAAAACGACGACGACGGTGTTGAAGGTTTCGGCAATCTTGCGCGCCGTGATCATTGAATAGAAGCAATCCTCGATATCGGAAACCGCCATCACCACTTTCGGGTTGTCGCCGTGGCCGCCGAAGCAGGCGAACAGCAAGTCACCCTGTTCCGTCTTGGTCGGCAGGCCGGTGCTGGGGCCGCCGCGTTGAACGTTGACGACGACCAGCGGGATCTCCGTCATCACGGCGAGGCCGATGACTTCTTGCTTCAGTGCCAACCCCGGTCCTGAGGTAATTGTCACGGCGCACTTTCCGGCATAGGAGGCGCCAACGGCGAAGGCGCAAGCGGCGATTTCATCTTCGGCCTGATGGACAACGCCGCCGACACTTTCGAAGGCCTCGCTTAAGTAATGCGAAGCCGAGGTTGCCGGTGTGATCGGGTACATGGCGCAAATCTCCATGCCCGACGCCATGACGCCAAGGCCGAGCGCCAGATTGCCGTTTACGACGATTTGCGGTTCGCTCAGGTTTGTCGGTGGAATCCGGAATTTGATGTCGAGATTTTGTTCCGCCCAGGCGTGTCCGGCCTCAAGCAACATGATGTTGCTGTCGATGATGTTTTGGTCTTTGGTCGCGAAAATGAAGGCGATTTGTTCACGGGCGATCTGCATATCCAGGCTGTAGATGCTGCTGAGCATGCCCAGGGCAAACATATTTTTGCCGCGCCTAGCATCGGCGACGTATTTCAGGCATTCGATCTCCATGGGTATTTCGTGGACCACGTAGCCGCTGTCCACCAGTTGACTGTAAGTTTGCGTATAGGCGGCTTCAATTTCCGGATCGCCATCGGTCCGCCATTTACTCTCCAGCAGAATGATACATCCGGGTTTGAGCTCGTGCACATGGACCCGGCCCAACAGCACTTGCTCATTGAAGGCGACGACCAGATCGGCCTCGTCACCGCCGTTGGTGACGCGCTCAGTCGCCATACGGACGCGATTGCCGCTGCCCCCGGCGATGCTGCGTGCCGGCGGTTGAATTTCGGCCGGGATGATCTCGACGGTCCAGATGCCATTGCCCATGCGCGCCGCGATGGCGGCCAAGGATTGGCCACAGCGTTGCGCCCCCTCACCGGAATCGCTGACCACCTCGACAATATGCTCGCGAAGTTCCACCGCAGCCTTGCTATCGGTAGTCGTTCCCCCCGGCTTTGCCTTGGGTGCAGGCTTGGTTCCCGGCTTTTTCGCCGCTGTCTGTGGCGCTTGGTCGCTGGAATTTTTCTTTTTCAGGGCCTCTGTGGTCATGCCAAGAAATCCTTTTGCTTTAGGCGATGTGAACGCGCGCGAATGTCTTCTCGCGGGTGTCGATGCCAAACAGTGTGGTGGCCTCGCCGTCTTGCTGCGATGGGTAAATACTGTCGCTGTCGCGAATGCCGAGATACGCCTTCATACTCGAGGCAGCCTTGCGCCCG
>CBFDEA010000261.1:0-3989 GCA_965603695.1 uncultured Rhodospirillaceae bacterium
ACACCGTCACAAACGAGGTCAAGGAAGCAAAGCGGCTTTATGCAAGTCAAAACTGGCCGGTTATCGATACAACCCGCAAGTCTATTGAAGAGGTCTCGGCAAAAGTCTTGCAACTCTATAATCGACGCCTTGAACAACATTCCTGAGGGCCGTGCAGGGGAACCAGCAATATGAGGAATGGTAAAATAAAATCCGGCGTTATTGGCTGGCCGATAGATCATTCCCTGTCGCCGCGTTTGCACGGTTACTGGCTACAGGCGCATAATATTAATGGCTCGTATCAGGCCATCGCGGTTTCCCCGCAGGACTTGCCCGTGATGTTGGGCACCCTGGCCGCAGACGGCTTTGCCGGCCTCAATGTGACTGTTCCTCATAAGCAAGCCGTACTCGAGCATCTTGACGAAATAAGCGATCAGGCGCGCCGGATCGGTGCCGTCAATACCATTGTCGTTGATAAGAATAACCGCCTGATCGGCTCCAATACGGATGGTTTTGGCTTTATGGAAAATTTGAAAAATGGCCATCCGGGGTTCAAGGCCGCTCGTGGGCCAGCCGTCGTACTTGGGGCCGGGGGCGCGGCGCGGGCGATTGTTGCCGCCTTGATTGACGAAGGGGCACCAACCATTACCTTGCTCAACCGGACCCGAAAGCGGGCCGAAAAAATCGCCGATGATCTGGCCGGGCCGGTTCGGGTTGTCGACTGGTCGGCGCGTAACGCGGCGCTGGCAGACGCGGCCCTGCTGGTCAATACGACGACCTTGGGGATGACCGGCAAGCCGCCGTTGGAAATATCTCTGGCCGGGTTGCCCACCCGGGCTTTGGTCAACGATATCGTTTATGCGCCCCTCGAGACGGCGTTTTTGCAGGCGGCGAAAGCGCGCGGCAACGCGACAGTCGATGGTTTGGGCATGTTGTTGCATCAGGGCCGTCCCGGTTTTGCCGCCTGGTTCGGGGTCGAGCCTGCGGTCACCGACGCACTGCGCCGGCATGTGCTGGCCGGGATGGGAGGCTAGGCGATGGTGATTCTCGGCCTGACCGGCTCTATCGGCATGGGTAAGACGACGGCGGCAAAAGTTTTTCGCATTCTTGGTGTTGCCGTCCATGATGCCGATAAGGCCGTGCACAAGCTGATGGAACCGGGCGGGGCCGCCTGCGGCGCCGTCCTTGCCGCCTTTCCCGGCGTGGCAAAAAATGGTGTTATCGATCGTCAGGCCCTGGGAACGCAAGTGTTTGGCGACCGCGCGGCATTGCAAAAGCTGGAAAATATCCTGCACCCGCTGGTCCGTAAAATGCAGACGGCTTTTCTCTGCAACGCCGCCCGCCGCGGTGAAAAGCTTGTCGTGCTGGATATTCCGTTATTACTGGAAACCGGCGGCGAGGTACGCTGCGACGCGGTCGTCGTCGTTAGTGCGCCGACGGTTATTCAAAAACAAAGGGTTCTGGCGCGCCCCGGCATGACACGGGAACGCCTAGCGGCGATCCTTGATAAACAACTTGCCGACAGGAAAAAACGCCGGATGGCGGATTTTGTCGTTAAGACCGGCCTCAGCCGCGCCCACAGCTTGCGTCAAATCGTCAATATTGTCAGAATCACGAAAAGCTGGCGACCGCGTCGGTGGTCACCGGCCAACAACAGCAAACGGGATATCAGGTTCTAATGCGCGAAATTATTCTCGATACAGAAACGACGGGCTTCAACCCTTTGGGGGGCGACCGCATCGTTGAAATTGGCTGCATCGAACTGGTCAACCACCTGGCCACCGGCAATGTCTACCAGCAGTACATCAATCCCGGCCGCGATATGCCAGCAGAAGCTTTCGCTGTGCATGGCCTGTCCGAAGAATTCCTCAGTGGCCAGCCGAAATTTTCCGAGATTGCCGACGCCTTCCTCGATTTTATCGGCGAGGACATCCTGGTCATTCACAATGCCCAATTCGATATGGGCTTCATTAATGCCGAACTTGCCCGCCTTGACCGCCCGTCGTTACCGATGACGCGCGCCATCGATACGGTGCAGCTGGCGCGCAAGAAATTTCCCGGAGCCCAGGCCAGTCTCGACGCCCTGTGTCGGCGTTTTCAAATAGACAATTCCGGGCGCAGCCTGCACGGCGCGCTGCTCGATTCAGAATTGCTGGCGGAGGTCTATCTGGAATTGATCGGCGGTCGCCAGCCTGACTTGGCGCTGGCTGAAAATGCCAAGGCGGCGGCGAAACAAAGCACGCAGGGCGAGGCGACTCCAGACGAAGGCGGTAGGCCAGCCAGGGTCCACGCTGCCAGCGTCGAAGAACTGGCGGCCCATGAAAAGTTTATCGACGGGTTGAAAAATCCAATATGGCGCGACCTCGAGCAATGAGCACGCGCTCAGACTAGTTTAAGTCTTTTTTGGTGCTTTTCTTGCCGCTCGGGGCCGCGGCCTTTTTATCTTCGGCTTTTTCACCTTGGCCTTTGGCGCTGACCTGATTTTGGAACATTGCGACAAAATCGACGGGTGCCAGCATCAGCGGCGGGAAGCCACCATCGCGCGATGTGTCGGCGACGATATTGCGGGCGAAGGGGAACAGCAGTCGTGGGCATTCAATCAACAACATCGCCTGCAGGTGCTCTTCTGGGACATTGATGGTGAACAGGCCGCCGTAGACCAATTCAGAGATGAAGGCGGTATCTTCGCCGACTTTGCAGGTCGCGCGAATGTGTAGCTGGACCTCAAACATATGGTCCTGTACCGGATGGGCATTGACATCGACATTGATCGTGACGTCCGGTGCCTCTTGTTGCAATTTGGCGAAAACGCCGGGTGTCGAGGGTGCCTCGAAGGACAGGTCCTTGATGTACTGAGCGTTGATCTGGATTGGCGGCAGGGCGGCTGCCTGTTGTTCAGCTTTTGGCTCTTCGGTCTTGTCGCTCATAAAAAAGGGTTCCCTCGTTGCGGTGCGGCTTGATAGTGCGGAACAGTGGATAACATGTATGAGTTGGAAAAAACAACTCTCAGATGCCGAGGCCTAGGGATTTAAGGGCGCGAACCTCAACAAAACGATAACGCCGTAGAGGCCGATAAAAACGCTAAGAGCCATATTGTAAACCGGATTGCTGGTGCGTGAAAAAACACGTTTGCCGATGAAAAGGTAAACCATCGCCGACACTGCCGCCGCCGGTAGGTTGGCAATCAGAATATCGTGGCGGCCCATGACGGCTGCCAGGAAAAGCATCTGGATGGTGCTGAATGCCAGATAATAGTGGGAAATTGTATGGCGAATGACCTGTTTATCGCTGCTTGTCCCGCTCGCCAGAATCGCCAGTAGTGCGCCGCCAAGGTTTGTCAAACCATGGGTCACCCCCATAATCAGGTGGTAGGTCGGCAAGTGTTTTTCCAATAAAATGCCAAGCAGTTTTTGCGATGGTGCCCAGAAACGCACCAGCGCCGAAGCCAGTAATGTTCCGCCAACCAGAAGATTGGTCCAGGACGCAAGTGGGCCAGCTTCCGTCAGCCAAAGCCCGGCACCGATTCCAGGCAGGCAAAGCTGGTAAAGGTAGCGCGAAATAGGCGGATTGTCCGTCTTGCCCGTCTTGGCGGCAATAACCTGCAGCAGCGAAACGGCAAACGAGGCAGGCAGCAAATAACTCAGAGTGGTGATGAAGTCATAGCCCATCAACAACAGGGTTGGCGTGCCGAAGACAAGAATACCCATGCCAAAAATCGACTGCACGACTGACAGCACGGCAATAACTGCCAGTATGGATAAATATTCAGGGGTCACGGTTTCGGCAGGCTTGAGTCGGGGGGGTCTTCTGTCTCGCTCACTTCCTGAAACTCACCTTCAATAATGGTTGCGTCAAATTGTCGGCCCCGGCCCGGCCCGGTCTGAGCGGAGCCGTGCATGTGAAAATGTCCGCGAGCTTTCAGGCGTTGCGCCAGCAGGGCGCGCAGGACAACGCGGAACGGCGGCATGAATAATAACAGCCCGACACCGTCGGTAACGAAACCCGGCGTC
>CBFDEA010000262.1:0-3984 GCA_965603695.1 uncultured Rhodospirillaceae bacterium
GTTCGCGTGATGGCGGCCTTCGGCATGGACTTTCGAGACCAGCGGGCAGGTCGCGTCAATGACCGGAAGGCCACGCTCTGCTGCGTCTTTCTCAACAGCCTCAGCGACACCGTGGGCGCTGAAAATGGTGACCGCGCCGCGTGGCACCTCATCAAGTTCCTTTACGAACACGGCACCGCGGGCGCGGAGGGTTTCCACGACGCGTTTGTTGTGGACAATTTCGTGGCGGACGTAGATCGGTGCGCCGTATCGATCAATCGCCTTGTTGACGACATCGATCGCGCGCACGACCCCGGCGCAAAATCCGCGCGGTCTGGCCAGAAGAATTTTCATTTTGCGTTTCATTGACCCCATACATAAGACCGAACGCGCGAAAGGAAAAGAGGTGAGTTTATTTTAGCCATTTGATTTCAAACAATTTTTTTGTAACACATTGTAACTCATTGTAACAAAAGGCTATTTACGGAAGACCCTTGACTCCCCTAAGGTATTTGATAGAATAATATCAAGCGGTGCCCAATGGGACCGAAAGCGAGCCTTCCTGGCCTTTTTGGTGGGAGTAACAGGCTTAATTTAAGCAGCGATATTCCGCCAAGAATGCGCTGCATGAACATATTGCTTCTTGAAGGAGGGTATGAGACATGGCATCGATGAATTTACCGACAGTAACTGTAGATGGCGGGCTTTCCAGGTATTTCCGGGAAGCCTGGACTTTTCCTATTCTGGCAAAGGAAGAGGAATACATGCTGGCCAAGCGTTACGCCGAAAGTGGCGATACCGAGGCCGCGCACAAACTGGTGACCAGCCATCTGCGCCTCGTCGCTAAGATTGCCATGAGTTATCGCGGCTACGGCCTGCCGGTTTCCGATCTGGTCTCCGAAGGCAGCATCGGGCTTATGAAAGCGGTCAAGAAATTTGACCCTGAACGTGGGTTCAGGCTGTCGACCTATGCCATGTGGTGGATCAGGGCGTCGATCACCGAATACGTGCTGCGTTCGTGGTCGATGGTCAAGCTTGGCACCATGGCGGCGCAGAAGAAGCTGTTTTTCAGCCTGCGCAAAATGAAAAGCCGTCTCAATATCATTGAAAGTGGCGACCTGACCCCGGAACAGTTGACGCAACTGGCCGATGCCATGAATGTCTCTGAAGACGAAATAAACTCCATGAACCGCCGCCTGATGGCCAGGGATGCATCGCTGAATGCGCCGTTGACACAGGATGAAGAAGGGGCGGAATTCCAGGACACCCTGGTTGACGCAGGCCCGTCGCCCGAAACCCTTGCCGCCAATAGCCAGGAGGCGTCGTTCCGTAGCAAGCTTCTGCACCGGGCGATGGCGGATTTGAACGACCGCGAGCGCGATATCATCACCGAACGTCGCTTGAGCGAGGATCCGATGACCCTTGAGGACCTGGGCAAACGCTATGGCATCAGTCGCGAACGGGTGCGTCAGCTTGAGGCCAGGGCCTTCGAGAAAATCAGCGCCGCTACAACTGCCGCCGCCGTGGCCTTGGAAAACAGGGCCGACAGGATGCAGGCACCGGTGTGAACGCTTAAACAAGCTTTCTTTTATTTCCCTGTCGTGCAAAAAGACTTGTGCGCTTTATCACAGTCGACAAGAAAAATATTGTGGTACGGTGTTGAGTAACCAATATAAATAGTATTGGTGGTTGGGGGCGACCACGAAGACGACAGGGAAATTCGGGAGCATCTGAATGGCGTTCGACGTTCGATTTTGGGGGGTTCGTGGCTCAATCGCCTGCCCGACAACCAAGCATATCAAATACGGTGGCAACACCAGTTGTATCGAAGTCGTTGTCGGTGACCGTATTTTTGTTCTTGATGCCGGAACCGGCATTCGCGAACTCGGCAATGAATTCCTTAAACGCGATGTCCGCGATGTCCATCTGTTGATGACCCATACCCATTGGGATCATATCAATGGCTTTCCTTTCTTCGTTCCCGCTTACGATCCCAACCGCTCGGTTCACATCATGGCAGGACACCTGGGCCACCGCGATGGCGGCATCCACGGTGCCTTGGCCGCGCAGATGGACAGCCCCATGTTCCCGGTGCCGTTAGAGGCGATGCAGGCGAAAATACGCTTCGATGATTTCGAGGCAGGCGATCATTTCAAGCTTTACCCGGACGTTAATGTACGCACGGCGCCGCTCAATCATCCTAACGGGGCGACTGGTTACCGTATTGAATACGCTGGCAAGTCGATGTGCTACATCACCGATACGGAACACGTTGCCGGCAAGCCTGACCAGAATATCCTGGGCCTGATTGAAGGCTCCGATCTGGTTATCTACGACAGCATGTATACCGAAGAGGAATACCAGACCAAGATCGGCTGGGGCCATTCGACGTGGAATGAGGGGGTCGCCCTGTGTCAGGCGGCCAATGTCAAGAAGATGGCCATCTTCCACCATGAGCCGGCCCATGAAGACGACATCATGGATAGAATTGAGACTGAGGCCCAGCACGTATGGAAAGACTGCTTTGCCGCCCGCGAAGGCATGGTCGTCGGACTCGACTAAAAGGCTAAAATCATTCTTTTTTCGGCAGGCCGGTCAAGGTCCTGGGATCAGGCTCGTCCTTTTTGGCGGCGGCTTCATCTTTAATCACTTTCTGTTCGGCCAGTCCGTAAGAGGCATCGTGGAAGATCATCGCCCGGTCTTGCAGGGACATGGGCGTGGCGTTGATGACGATGCGGCGGTTTTCCAACTGGTTTTCAACAATTGGATTACCTTCCTTGTCCCGGTTCGGGTATTTTGGACGGGTGTCTGCGAAGCCCGCGGCCTTAAGGCGGCGGTAATCCATGCCGATGGTGATGAAGTAGCGGATGATCTGGGTTGCCCGTCCTGTCGAAAGCTCCCAGTTGGACGGGTACATGGCCGTATGGATGGGATCGTCGTCGGTGTGCCCGGCGTCTTCGACCTCATAGGCCATAAAGCGCGGGGCAATAAGAAGCTGGCCGATTTTTTGCAAAACCGGGATCGCCTGGGCACGGAATTTAGCCGAGCCTGAGTGGTAGAAGGCGGCGCTGGCAAGCTCGATGGTGATACCTTTGTCATCGGTTTGCACATCGACGACCTGGTCGGCCTGCATCTCGGCGACAACCGACTCGAGGGCTTCCTGCAATGTCGCGATGGGGTTTGCTTCTTTGGAACCCATGCCGATTTCGTTGGCGATACCGGCGGCGACTTCGTTGAACGCCGGGATATCGATTTTCGAGAAGTTAAGCAGCATGACGAAGAAGGCCATCAGCAGGGTGACCATATCGGCAAAGGTCGCCATCCATGATTCGTCGATGGGTTCTTCTTTCGGGGTCGGCGGCGGCATTGAAATGCTTTCCTTCGCGTACGCGGGCTATTTCTTCATCTTGTCGATGTCAAAATGAATGGCCGGATCAAGGTAGCTGTTCATCTTGTCCTGGATGAAACGAGGGCTTTTGCGATCGGCGAGCAAGCACAATCCCTCAAGGACCAGGTAATTCCTAAATCTGACGATCTGTTCGCGCTGCATCACTTTGGAAGCGGCAGGCATAAAAATAACACGGGCGAAAAACACACCGTAAAGGGTGGTGATCATGGCGACGGCGAGGCCGGCCCCCAACTGCGAAGGATCGCCGCCCATACTGTTGAGCATGATGATCAGGCCGACAAGGGTGCCGACCATGCCGAAAGCCGGCGCACCGGCGGCCATGTCCTTGAGGATAAAGACTGGCACCGTGTTGCGCCCGAAGGTCGTCTCGACCGTATTGGTAAGGATTTCGCGGACTTCGGCACCGGTATAACCACTGATCACCATCTCGACGCCGAATTTCATAAAACGGTCACCTTTGGTGGCTTTCTTGGCTTCTTGTTCGAGCGCCGGGGTGCCGTTCTTTTGCACCGCGTAGGCCCACTTGATAATACGCCCGACTTCCGCTTTCAAAAGGTCGCGGCCCATGGCTGGCGCGAAGAAGATTTTCGTGATCA
>CBFDEA010000263.1:0-3980 GCA_965603695.1 uncultured Rhodospirillaceae bacterium
GCTAATTGTCTTACGTGCCTCCCAGGATAGAATTCGTCTACTTTTTATTATCGCCCAGGCTTATTTTTTCCCGGTTCTTTCCAATCAACACAGGCGGCACTCAGCCGCATGCTGATTTTAAAGTCAAGTGGAAGTTGACGTTAACGTCAACTTAGGGTGCTTTTTTCTCATAACCGGGCTAAACTTGCGACTGGTAACCGTGGACTTCAATTCCAAAATATACTATCGCATACTGCCCTGCACAGCCCGCAAATAAAGGTTCGACAATCATGACCGCTTTCGGAACAGATACCCTGAAAACCCGCCGCAGCTTAAGCGCGGCTGGAAAATCCTATGACTATTACAGCCTGGAAGCCGCCGCCGATGCTGGCCTTGGCGATATTTCCAGATTGCCTTTTTCGCTTAAAGTCCTGCTCGAAAATCTTTTGCGCTGGGAAGACGGGCGCACCGTCACCGTCGATGACATAAAAGGCATGGCGGGATGGCTGGAAAACCGCCGCTCCGACCGCGAGATCGCCTACCGCCCGGCGCGGGTGCTGATGCAGGATTTCACCGGTGTTCCCGCCGTCGTCGACCTGGCCGCCATGCGCGACGCCATGGTTGCCATGGGCGGCGATGCGCAGGCGATCAACCCCTTATCGCCGGTCGATCTGGTCATCGACCATTCGGTGATGATCGATTATTCCGGCACCGCCGACGCCATGGAAAAAAACGAAGCCATGGAATTCCAGCGCAATCAGGAGCGTTATGAATTTCTGCGCTGGGGCCAAAGCGCCTTCAATAATTTCCGCGTCGTGCCGCCGGGAACCGGCATTTGCCACCAAGTCAACGTCGAGCACCTGGCCCAGGTCGTATGGACGGGTGGTAGTGACAATAGCGTCGCCTATCCCGACACCCTGGTCGGTACCGACAGCCACACCACCATGGTCAACGGACTGGCCGTACTCGGTTGGGGCGTTGGCGGGATCGAGGCCGAAGCGGCAATGCTCGGCCAGCCCGTATCGATGCTGATTCCGGAAGTCGTCGGCTTCAAGCTTTCGGGCAAGATGTCCGAAGGCATCACCGCCACCGATCTGGTTTTGCGGATTGTCGAGATGCTGCGCGGCAAAGGCGTCGTCGGCAAGTTCGTCGAATTTTATGGTCCGGGCCTGGACAATCTTTCCCTGCCCGACCGCGCCACCATCGCCAACATGGCCCCGGAATACGGCGCCACTTGCGGCTTCTTCCCGATCGATCAGGAAACCCTGCGTTATCTGGAATTCACCTCGCGCGAGCCGGATCGCATCGCCCTGGTCGAGGCCTACGCCAAGGCCCAGGGCATGTGGCGCGACGCCGCCACCCCGGACCCGCTTTTCACCGACACCATGGAACTCGATATCGCCACCATCGAGCCCGCCATTTCCGGGCCCAAGCGCCCGCAGGACCGCATCGCCCTTAAATCTTCGGCACAAGCCTTCACCGCCACGCTGCAGGATATGGCCGGCGTCGATAGCCCGCGTAGTGCCGTAGTCGAAGGTTCCGATCACGCCCTTAAAGACGGTGACGTTGTCATCGCCGCCATCACCAGTTGCACCAACACATCGAACCCGTCGGTGCTGGTCGCCGCCGGTCTTCTCGCCCGCAACGCCGCCGAAAAAGGCCTACGCTCCAAACCCTGGGTCAAGACGTCACTGGCCCCGGGATCACAGGTCGTCGCCGATTATCTCGAAGCCGCCGGACTGCAAGAACATCTCGACACCCTGGGCTTCAATATCGCCGGATTCGGTTGCACCACCTGCATCGGCAACTCCGGGCCGTTGGCCCAACCCATCGCCAGCGCTATCGAGACCGGCGATCTGGTCGCCACCGCCGTGCTCTCGGGCAACCGCAATTTCGAAGGCCGCATCAGTCCGCACGTCAAGGCCAACTATCTGGCTTCGCCGCCACTGGTCGTCGCCTACGCAATCGCCGGTTCGATGACGCGCTACCTCAACAACGATCCGCTCGGCAAGGATACGGGCGGCAATCCGGTCTACCTGAAGGATATCTGGCCAACCAACGCCGAAATCCGGGAGACCATCGATAAAGCCTTAACGCCTGAAATGTTCCGCGCTCGCTACGCCAATGTTTCCGAAGGCCCGAAAGCGTGGCAGGAAATTTCCGTCGCCGAGGGCGAGACCTACAACTGGCAGCCGGGCTCGACCTACATTCAGCACCCGACCTTCTTCGAAGGCCTCAGCGGAGCGCCTGCCGAGGTCACCGATATCACCGGAGCCCGACCGCTGGCCATCCTTGGCGATTCGGTGACCACCGATCACATTTCTCCGGCTGGCGGCATTGCCGCCGACGGTCCGGCGGGCAGCTACTTAAGCGAACATCAGGTCGCTCCGGGAGATTACAATTCCTACGGTTCGCGGCGCGGCAACCACGAAGTGATGATGCGCGGCACGTTTGCCAATATCCGCATCCGCAACGAAATGGCGCCCGGCACGGAAGGCGGCGTGACCCGCCACATGCCCTCAAACGACGCATTAAGTATCTTCGAGGCGGCGGAGCGCTACGGCCAGGAAAACGTGCCGCTGATCGTTTTTGGCGGCAAGGAATACGGCACCGGCTCGAGCCGCGACTGGGCCGCCAAGGGTACCCGGCTTCTCGGCGTCAAGGCGGTCATCGTCGAGAGCTTCGAGCGCATCCACCGCTCTAACCTGGTCGGCATGGGCGTCTTACCGTTGCAGTTCAAGGACGGCATGACCCGCCTGACCCTGAAGCTCGACGGTTCGGAAACTTTCGAACTGTTGGGAATTTCCGGCGGACTGACACCGGGCATGGACGTCGCCCTGCACATCCACCGCGCCGATGGCTCAAACGAGGAAGTCACCCTGACCTGCCGCATCGACACCCTCGATGAAGTCGAATACGTCAAAGCCGGCGGCATCCTGCAATACGTGCTGCGCAATATGAGTAAGGGCTAGAAAGCCCGCGCTCACATCCAGCCTTGATGGAACTCTTCGGGCAGGGGGAACCAGCGCAGGGTTTCCGCCTCGTTGCTTAGCGGGTCTGTCTCCTCTGCGTGCGGGTTGATGGTTGCGTCGGCTTGTTCGAAAATCTTTTGGGCGTCGGCAAGGTATCCCGCCAACGCATCTTCACCGGTGGTTGGTCCCGCCGACGTGGCGGGCGTGAAGATATCCAGGTCTTCCAATCCCAGCGCCGCCTTACCCGTATTGTCATGGTGACACCAGATCCCGGTTTCCGGATCAAACGTATATTGCGGCAGCAGTTTCCAGCCGTATCTGGCGATCAGGTTGACGGCTTCGATAATGTAGTCGGCGAGCGTGTCGGAGAAGAAATAGTTAAAACCGACCCGGACCCAACCGGGCTTGATACCGTTGCATCCCTTGACGATGCTTTCCTCGAAGGCCCGGGACTGGTCCAGATCGATGTGCAGCAAGCGATGCCCATAAGGCCCGGCGCACGAACAGCCTCCCCTTGATTGAATGCCGAACAGGTCGTTGAGCAGCGCCACAACGAAGTCGTGATGCAGGTTCTGTTTGCCGCTGCGAATAACGAACGAGATAATCGAAAGACGCGGCAGTTCGGGATTTCCCAGAACGTGAATATTTGCATTGGTGGCCCACGCGTCCAACGCCCGCCGGACAAGAATTTCCTCGCGTTGCTCTATAACATCGACGCCGACTTGATCCTTCAATTGAAAAACCAGACCGGCGCGGATGCTCTCGATAATCGCCGGGGTGCCGCCTTCTTCACGGTGTTCCTCATCGGTTACGTAGACATGTTCGAGCGGATTGACGTAACTGACCGTGCCGCCGCCGGGGCGGGCCGGGACAAGGTTTTCCATCAACCGTCGGCGCATCACAAGCAGGCCCGGCGAGCCGGGGCCGCCGACAAACTTGTGCGGCGATATGAACAAGCCGTCCATGGCCGGAAGGCCATCGTTGCCCGCTACGTCGATTTCAATATAGGGCGCGGCGGCGGCGTAATCC
>CBFDEA010000264.1:0-3966 GCA_965603695.1 uncultured Rhodospirillaceae bacterium
ACCGGCATCGCCCAGATGTTGGTCTTAAGGCCAGAGACACCGGCATCGGCCAGCATCTTCTTCGCCATTTCAGGATTGTATGCGTCATCCTTGGTGGCCTCGTTGTAGGACCAGATCGTCGGCGGGATCGGGTTCTTGGCTACTTTACCGGCACCCTGGAAGACGGCGTCGATAATCGCGGCCTTGTTCATCGCCATGTTCAGGGCGAGACGGACATTGGCGTTATTGAATGGAGCCTTTTCCGTGTTGTAAGCCAGATAGCCGACGTTCAGGCCTTCCTGTTCCATCAGATTGACCTTCGGGTCAGTCTTCATGGCGGCCAGATCGGCCGGGTTTGGATAAGGCATGACATGGCATTCGCCAGCTTTCAGCTTCTGATAGCGGACAGAGGCATCGGGCGTGATCGAAAACACCAGATCGTCTATTTTGGCTTTGCCAGCCCAGTAGGCGGGATGGGCCTTGTAGCGGATCATCGCGTCTTTCTGGTAAGCGACAAGCTGGAACGGTCCGGTGCCGACGGGATTTTGGTCGACCATTTCGGGGGTCCCGGCCTTCATCATCAAATCGGCGTATTCGGCCGAGGTGACAGAAGCAAAGTCCATACCCATGTTGGCGATGAACGGGGCTTCGGGGCGGTTGAGGACAAACTGGATCGTGTACGGATCGACGACGACGATGTCCTTGATCAGATCGGGCATGCTCATACCATTGAAGTATTCGTAAGAACCGCCGGAAACTGCGTAATAGGCGTGGTTCTTGTCCCACTGGCGGGCGAAGCTGAACAGCACGTCTTCGGCGTTGAAGTCACGGCTCGGGGTAAATTCCTTGGTGCTGTGGAACTTGACGCCTTTACGCAACTTGAAAGTATAGGTCATGCCGTCGCTGGACACAGCCCAACTTTCGGCCAGGGCCGGGGCGATCTTGGTGGTGCCGCGTTCGAATTCCGCCAGTTTGTTGAAGATGGTACGCGACGACGCATCGAAGGTCGTGCCCGATGTATAGAACGCCGGGTTAAAACCTTCCGGGCTGCCTTCCGAACAGAAGACGAGGGTTTTGGCAGAGGCCGGGCTTGCGCCCAACATACCGATGCCGATTGCCGCCGTGGCAATAGCGGGTAGCAGTAGCTTCGTTATTCTCATTGTACTCTCCCTTGCTTGGTTAAAAAAACATTACACTTGCTTCGTTATTTTGCAACTAAAGATACTGGCCGAACTCATCTTGAGCCCGCCAGACCGTGTTCATCTGGGTCTTGACGCTCTCGCCCAACTCATCAATCACGTCATGAACCAAAAGATTCATGACAACATGGAGTGACCCCATCGAGTTGAAAAAGAACCTGGTATTGGGTGATACCGGTAAATAATATTCCGTTGTCTTGATCGCCCAATCGCAAAATTCATCGCAGATCACAACAACATCCAAACCTTGTTGTTTGGCGAAATTCGCCAGCGCCGGTGCATTTTTTCCGTAGCGAAATACATCCATAATTATCAGCGTTTTTTTCTTCGCCGTGTCGGTAAGCGCATTGGCGTAAATGCCGTCCACACCACTTAGGTGATGAACGTTGGGGCGGGCATAGAGAAGAAACATGGCCATGCCGCGGGCCAGATAGTCGGTGGTCTGAAATCCCGTTACATAAATGCTGTCGGACTCGGCCAACAGTTTGACAACTTTGTGCCAAAGAGGGGTGCGTCGCGTGGCGTAGGCCGTATGAATGCTGGCGCTGTCTGCCTCAATGGCCCCTCTATCACCATGGTCTGCTTTGCGCGCTTCATGGGCCCGTTCAAAACGGACACCGAAATCCGATCCTTTTGGACCATATGAATGGGCTCTTAAGAAGCGCTTGGCATCGGCCATGTTTTTGAAGCCGATTTTTTGGACGAAACGACTCACCGTCATAGGGCTAACACCCGCCTGATCGGCGAGGGAGGAGTTTGTTTCCAGCAAAAGGCGCGCAGGACTGACCGTCAGGAAGTTCGCCAGAAGGCGTTCCGTTTTGGTGAAATTACTCATCTGATCGTTTATGCGTTTGGCTAAACTATCGGTCATACGACAAGCTCATTATCGAGCCTCTCCCTCCCAGAAGAACTTTGAAGGTATTCTCAACCGGTATGAACCTATCTGTCAAATGATTGTTGGTATGACTCTACCAATTGTGATTGTTGAGAGACTCGCTAACTATAAAAGCCCCGTTTATTTTGGATGGTATCTTTGAGCTAAAAATCAAATTCGAGCTGCACAAAGACTTCCTGGGCGTTGCGCCCGGCCAGTTGATCGAAATTCAAAAGGTAGCGGAAAGCCTCCTGATCGACGGCGGTCCCCTCGGCGATGGTGCCGCCGTTCTCAAGTACTTTCGCGACCCGCTGGTGCAGATTGACCAAATAGTCGTAGGTGTCGGCCCTGGCCCGCTCCAAGGTCGCGGGATTTCCGTGGCCGGGAACAATGTGTAAGGGCTTAAGGGCGGCCATGGCCTCGAAGGCCACAATCCAGTTCTTGATGTCGCTGAAACCGGCAATGCCCAGAATCCGCTCCAGATAGACCATGTCGCCCGTGAAGGCGATCCGCTGCCTGGGCAACCAGATGACCGCGTCGCCGGGCGTGTGCGCGCCGCCGCTGGCAATAAGTTCGAAACGGACGCCGCCAAAATCGAATCCGAGATTTTCCTCGAAGGTCTCCCCGGCGTAGACGCCTTGCGTGCCTTCGAGGCCTTTGTCGCCGACCAGGAACTCCAGGCCTTGCAATTGTTGGTTGGCCCGCTCACGGTGGTCGGCGACTGCCGCGCTTGAGGCGATAATGCGCGCACTGCGTTCCTTGAAGTAACCGTTGCCGAGCCA
Source organism: uncultured Rhodospirillaceae bacterium (assembly GCA_965603695.1). Lineage (GTDB taxonomy): Bacteria > Pseudomonadota > Alphaproteobacteria > Rhodospirillales > JABHCV01 > JACNJU01. Next base: position 2,835 of record CBFDEA010000264.1, read on the forward strand.
GCGATGATCCTGACCACCTGAATTGATGACGATTTTAACCGGCTTGTCGGTGAGCGTTTTAATGACCGCCGCCAGTTGCGCGGCCCCCTTGTAGGTGCCGCCGGGATCGACCAGCACCGCGCCCGCGTCCGTCACCACCAGCCCGAAAGTCGCATTATTGCCCAGGTTATCGGGCGAGCGCTGCCCCATTTCACCGACAATGGCGTAAACGTTGTCGCCGACCTGTTTGACCTCAAGCCCGGCGGCATGGGCGCTATGGGCGCTAAAGCAGAGCAGGACGAGGAGGGCGGTGAGGGCTGAACGGGTGATTTTCATGGGACGGGACCGGCTCCGGCAAATTTCATCAATATTATGATTGTCTTATATCGGCCGGGCGATAACAAGCCGTTGCTGAAAGCCGACAAAAAAGGGCCGCCCCTTGCGGGACGACCCTTTGCTTGATGGTCTCGAAACAGTCTTAGCTCGAGTAATACATCTGCCATTCGACCGGATGCGGGGTGTGTTCGAAGTTGTAGACTTCTTCCCACTTCAGTTCGATGTAGGCGTCGATCATGTCGTCGGTGAAGACGTCGCCTTTTTTCAGGTAATCGCGGTCTTCGACCAGGGCTCCCAGGGCTTCGCGCAAGGAACCGCAGACGGTCGGTACGTTGACCAGTTCTTCGGGCGGCAGGTCGTAGAGGTTCTTGTCCATGGCGTCGCCGGGGTGGATTTTGTTCTGAATGCCATCAAGGCCAGCCATCAGCATGGCCGAGAACGCCAGGTATGGGTTGGCGACCGGATCGGGGAAGCGGATTTCGACGCGCTTGCCCTTGGGGTTGGTGGCGAACGGAATGCGGCAACTGGCCGACCGGTTACGGGCGGAATAGGCCAGCAGCACAGGGGCTTCAAAGCCCGGGATCAACCGCTTGTAGCTGTTGGTCGAGGGGTTGGTGAAGGCGTTCAGCGATTTGGCGTGCTTGATGATGCCGCCGATGTAGTAAAGCGCCGTGTCCGACAGGTCGGCATAACCCGAACCGGCAAAGGTCGGCTTGCCGTCTTTCCAGATCGACTGGTGGGTGTGCATGCCCGAGCCGTTATCACCGGCAACCGGCTTCGGCATGAAGGTCGCGGTTTTGCCGTAGGTGTGGGCGAC
>CBFDEA010000265.1:0-3931 GCA_965603695.1 uncultured Rhodospirillaceae bacterium
AACAAGGCGTAAGCCGTCGTTTCAAACAATCCGGCGGCAAAGGCAACGAAAAAAATGAAGGGATGCAGACGAAAAATTTGAAGATGTCCCGCAGGCTTTTCCTCTTTTTCATCATGGTAATCACCCAGCAACAACATTGGCAGGGAGGAAACAGCCATAATTCCACCGGCAAGGGCAAACGGAAACCATCCTTGTGATCCAGTCAGGGAAATCACCAAAGGACCAAGGGCGAAACCGCACGCGAATGCAGTGCCGTACAAACCCATAATTTTTCCGCGATTTTCAAGAACGGCAACGGCATTCAGCCATGTTTCACAAATCAGCCATAAAAAACCAAGGCCGAGTGTCATTATAAAGCGCAGAATGAACCACCCGGTGACCGTTCCGACGATGGGCAGCAGGATCATTGAGGTAACGGACAAGAGACAGGACGCTATAATCACAAAAGACGTACCGTACCTGGCCAACAGGCGGGCACTGACAAGTCCTACCACCAAAATGCCAAGTGACGCCGTGGCGCTATTTAAGCCAATGAGAGTGGGCCCCAAGCCCATGCGTTCCAGCGACAAAGTCACGAGCGGAAAGGACATGCCAATAACAACCCCAACACCAAGAACGGCAATCAAAAAAATGCTGATTGCCGTCTTGCTGGATAGCGTTCTTGCGGGCCTTTTATTCTCACTCATTGAAAATCCGTGTTAGTTGTCCATTTAAGGCATTGAAGCCACATTTTAAAATATGATAATGTAAAATATAATGATCAACAAGGTCCAACCTCCACTGATAGGTGTATCGGGATGTCGTAAAGATATTCACGGTATCGATTACGATTGTGCTGGCCGCAAGTACACCCTGGCGATCGAACAGGGCTGCCACGCCGTGCCCTTGATTATTCCGGCGACGGGCGATGCCCTCGACCGGGAATCCTTGCTTCGACGTGTCGACGGATTGATGTTTACCGGTAGCCATTCAAATGTTGAGCCGCATCACTATGAAGGCAGCCAAAGTGCGGAGGGAACCTTGCACGACCCACACCGCGACGCCACCACCCTGCCGCTTATTCGCGAAGCCGTCGCCGCTGGCGTTCCCGTCTTATGCATTTGCCGGGGCTTTCAGGAAATCAACGTCGCCTACGGCGGCACGCTTCATCAAAGGGTCCAGGAACAACCGGGCATGCTCGATCACCGGGAAGACTCCGAGCTTGAATTGGGCTTGCGGTACGCCCCTGTTCACGCCATCGAGATCAATCCCGACGGGCTTTTCAAGGACATCGTCCAGTGCCAAAGCGCCCAGGTTAACTCTCTGCATGGTCAGGGCATCGACCATCTTGCCGACGCCCTGCTTTGGGAAGCCAAGGCCCCTGACGGTCTGATCGAAGCGGTATCGGTCAAACAAGCCAGGACTTTTGCCATAGCCGTGCAGTGGCACCCCGAATGGAAGGTCACGGAAAATCCTTTTTACCTGGCTATCTTTCAGAGTTTTGCCAAGGCATGCCGGGAATACATGGACAGCAACACCAGATAGGTGTAAAAAATAATAGACAATTACCCGGTATCTAGAATGAAGGCAACGCCATGAATCGCATATCCAACACCACCGAACAATGGCAACAAATGGACGCGGATCACCATCTGCACCCGTTCTCCGACACGAAATCCCTGAATGCCACGGGGGCCCGCGTCATCACCAAGGGTGAAGGCATCTACGTATGGGATTCCGAAGGCAACAAGATGCTCGACGCCATGGCCGGGTTGTGGTGCGTCAATATCGGCTACGGCCGCAATGAACTGGTCGAAGCCGCCCGCCTGCAAATGCAGGAACTGCCTTTCTACAACACCTTCTTCAAGACCACGACCATGCCGGCGGCGGAACTGGCCGCGGTGTTAAGTGAAATTTCCCCCGATGGCTTCAATCACGCCTTCTTTGCCAATTCCGGATCGGAATCCAATGACACGAATGTCCGCATGGTCCGCCGCTATTGGGATTTAAAAGGCCGTAAAAACAAGAAAACCATTATCAGCCGGGATAATGCTTATCACGGTTCGACCATGGCCGGGGCCAGTCTGGGCGGCATGAAATACATGCACGAACAGGGCGAATTGCCGATTCCCGGCATCGTCCATATCGAACAACCCTACTGGTATCACTTGGGTGGAGAACTGAGCCGCGATGAATTCGGCCTGAAAGCCGCCCGCGCCCTGGAAACAAAAATCCAGGAATTAGGTGCCGACAATGTCGCCGCCTTTATCGGCGAACCGATCCAGGGAGCCGGTGGCGTGATTGTCCCGCCCGACACCTACTGGCCGGAAATCCAACGGATCTGCACCGAATACGATATTCTACTCATTGCCGACGAAGTCATTTGCGGCTTTGGCCGCACCGGCAACTGGTTCGGCAGCGATACATACGCCATCAAGCCGGACCTGATAACCATCGCCAAGGGCATGTCATCGGGATATTTGCCGATTTCCGCCGTCATGGTCCATGACCGGGTCGCCCAGGTGCTGATCGAGGAAGGTGGCGATTTCAATCACGGCTTTACCTATTCGGGCCACCCTGTCGCCGCCGCCGTCGCCCTGGCCAATATCGACATCCTGAGGCGGGAAAAAATCGTCGAGACGGTCGGTTCTGACACCGGCCCGTATCTTCAAAAGAAACTGCGCGAATTGTCCGACCACCCACTGGTCGGCGAAGTCCGCGGCGTCGGCATGATCGCCGCCATTGAGCTGGTCAAAAACAAGGAAACCCGCGAATTGTTTGACCCTGCCAGCGATGTCGGGACGATCTGTCGCGACCATTGTTTTGAAAACGGACTGATTATGCGCGCCACCGGCGACAGTATGTTGTTGTCGCCACCTTTGATCATCTCAAAAACGCAGATTGACGAATTAGTAGAGAAAGCGGAAAAATGTCTTAATATGACGGCGCAAGATTTGGGGATGAACTAACGAGACGAATTAATAATATTTTTTCAACAGGAGGGTACAAAATGAAACGGTTTATCAAACGCTCGGCACTGGCCATGGCGGGGCTCGTGTTTCTCGCCGCTTGTGGTGATAAGGAAGAAGATAAAGTCGTCAACGTCTATAACTGGTCCGATTATATAGACGAGGATATTCTTAAAGAATTCACAGCCGAGACCGGCATCAAGGTCGTCTATGACGTTTTCGATTCAAATGACGTCCTTGAAACCAAACTGCTAGCCGGGAAAACCGGCTACGATGTTGTTGTTCCCTCTGGCGGCTTCCTGTCGCGTCAGATCGAAGCCGGTGTCTTCCAGAAACTGGACGCAGCAAAGCTCTCCAACAAAGGCAACTTGTGGAATCTGATCAAAGACAGAACCGCCACCTACGATCCGGGCAACGCCTATTCAATCAACTACATGTGGGGAACCACAGGTATCGGCTACAACGTCGGTAAAATCAACGAGCGCATGGCCGACGCACCGGTCAGTTCCTGGCGCATGATCTTCGATCCGACCATCATCTCGAAATTTGCCGATTGCGGCGTCTTCATGCTTGATGCCGCCGACGAGATGATCCCGGCCGCCCTTAACTACATCGGCGAAGATCCCAACAGTAAGGACGCCGCCGTTATTGCCAAGGCCGAAGCCGTGATGATGGCGATTAGGCCGTTCATCACCAAGTTCAATTCTTCGGAATACATCGACGCCCTGGCCAATGGCGACATCTGCCTGGCCGTCGGTTGGTCCGGTGACGTACTGCAAGCCCGCGACCGTGCCGCCGAGGCGGATAAAGGTGTCGAGGTCAACTATCTGGCACCCGACGAAGGGGCCTTGATGTGGTTCGACCAGATGGCAATTCCTGCCGACGCGCCGCATCCTGACAACGCCCATAAATTCATCGACTACATCTTGCGGGCCGATGTTATGGCCAAGGCTTCCAACTACGTCTACTTCGCAAACGGAAAC
>CBFDEA010000266.1:0-3912 GCA_965603695.1 uncultured Rhodospirillaceae bacterium
AGGCGCGTACATTCCCGCCAGCGCTTTTTTGACGGCTTTGATCAGCACCGTATCTTTGGCAAGAGTCGCGGCGTTGATACGTTTCTGCAGTTGAGGGCCGAAGATCGCCACGGCGCGGCGCGAAAGCACGAACGCCCCTTCGGGTGCGCGTATCGGATAATCGTCATTGTCGGTTCTTGCGTCGCCATCATCGATCAGCCCGCCATCGAACAGAATTGGTCGCCCTTGACCATCACCGGGATAGACCAGCTTGAATTCACGACGAACTTTTGCGTAATAATCGTCGCGCTCACCGGGCTGCCCCTTATCATAACGATCATCGAGCAGCATTTCTTCGAGGGCGGTAATGTCCTCTGGCGGGCCACCGGCAATCCGATTGAGAGCCTCACTGAGGCGGCGCGCCCGGTGCGGGGCGGACGTCGCCAGTGCATTAAGATGGGCCACGGTTTCGCTCCCTAAAGACGTGACCGCCTTTCTCGACAGCACGAACTCGCCTTCCTGGGCAATAATTGGATGGGCAGGTGAAGTGCCCGATGGATCGCCATCATCGATCAGGCCGCCCTGATGGAAACGTCCACTGGGGTCGAAGCCATCGCCACCGCCACCATAACTGCCGCCCATGCCGGGGCCGCCACGGTTGGTACCAGAGTTCGAAGCGCCACCCTTCGATGCGTTCTCCCTGTCGCGGCGGGCTTTCTCTTCGGCCATCTGCCGCGCCTGGTTGTTGGCGCGGGCATCCTCGAAGTCGTAATCATTGGCGGAATAACGCTCCGGAGAAGTCGGGCTCTGATTATTCTTGCTGCTTTCGATTGCCGCCTGCCGGGCCCGCTGGCGCGCCGCCATTTTCTCGACAATCGTCGGTGTGGCCGGATTAGGGTCATCGAGCAACGAGCGCCTTCGTTCCTGCGGCATGTGGCCGTAAGGTGAGAGCGTAGCGGACTTTTCCACTTTGCTCGGCGTTGAAGGATGGACATCGGCCAACGTCGGCGCTGGCGCCAAAAGACTGCGCCTAGCCAAGGGCGGAGAAGTCGGCTTACCCGTCTGCTTGGCGACGGATTTTGCCGTCGCCTTCTGGACCTTCACAGCCTTAGCTAAATTCTGTCGTGCTTTTTCCTTTTCCAATTCGTCTGGTGTTAGCTTTTCCTTGGCCTTGGTCTGCATTTGACGCGCTTGATTGGTGGCGCGACGGTCTTCGAATTCATACTCACGATCAACGTGTTTCGACACCGCCTTTTCAAGCGCACTTTTGATCGCCCTATCGTAGGCGTTCGGATCATCCGGGTTTTCTTTTGTCAATTCCATGTCGATATTGGCTTCGAGTTCTTTTTGAAATCTCGCGTCTTCCGGCGTCGACTCCGTCAAGTCCATTGGCGACTTAATTCCCCGCATGGCTTGATGGGCGGCATCAAGCTGGGCGAGGCTCATACCCTTTACTGATATACCCATTCTGGAAAGACGGGACATGGCATCTCCAGCCCGCGCTACTCTGCCTATACTAGCATTTTTGGAAGAGGAATTAATGCCGTCTAGCACTTCTAATGCCACTCTCGCTACTTTTGCCCATTTTGTCATAGTTTAACTCCTAATCTCCAGCCATCTAGCGCGACATCAAGTCCAGCGATTCTTCGGCTAGCATTTCGTTACGACAACGCTCGTAACCCAACGATGATATAAAATTTTCGAAATATCCCGGAAAGAACGGTGGCCTGCAGCTACCGTGGTGGTAAACGGCGTTACGCAGACAAACGATGTCGGATTTTTTGTTAAGCACGCACCATTTGGCGGCAATTCCGTAACGGGTCCCTTCATCTCTCATAAGATCCCTGAACCATGCATTAGACAAATTCGATGCCTTCTCAAATACGCCTCCAAGTTTTCTTCTAGCTTCCTCATCCAGGCTATCTTCGCCGTTGAAATAGGATGCAATCCTGAACCACTTTGCGGCTTTGTAGAGGTCCTTGGGTACGTCAAGACCTTTCATATAGATTTGCCCAAGCAGGAGACTTGGAAGGACAAATCCTTCATCTGCCAGCGCCTGTATTTTCCTCCGATATTTTTCTCTTCCGGCTATTCTCAGCTCATGCTTCGTCAACTCATGAAAAAACAAAATTTCCTTTGCCGAAAGTTCCTCATTTTTCAGTGCTTTTGCCGACCAGTATTTAGACTTGGAATCATTTCTCCCAAATATACGTCCATTTTTACTTATTTTTTGCCAAGTGGAAAAAGAAAGCCCAAGTAAGGACTGAGCCCGCGGGTCTCCTTGTTCAGCGGCTTCCATGAGGAAGTTTTTTATTTTCTTTTTTGAAACTTGCATTTCAACCCCTGAAAGATACTGGCCTGAAATCACAGTCATCGCATTCGGGTCACCGGCCTCAGCAGCCCTGATCATCCATTTTCGTGCCTTCTTCTTGCCTTCCTCATCATCGGCTGCCCCATATATCAACTGCCCCAGCAGCGACATTCCTTTTGGATCGCCGGCATTGGCGAGGGGTTCAAGAATAGTGATGGCTTTCTCATCTTCGCCGTCATGAACGGCGGCGACGGCTTTGGCGAATGTTTCCTCCGCAGTATCGGCAAGCGCCGTCCCCGCCATGACGATGAGACCGAGACTCAGCGCGAAGAGCGTACTGGTAATAAGTTGGCGGATTTTCATGATCTCAAATGCCCGCTTCCCTTTCACACTCCATAATAGAGCACGTATCAGGACATCATACTCAATGCTAGCGTTATTGTCAAGGTTTATCTACCTTTTATAGGAATAATTATGATATCCGGGCGAAAATAAAGGGCGGGAATGACCCCGCCCTTTAAGTTTTCGCTGCTTGTCGATGGCAAGCCCGAGATCAGGCGACCTTGCGATCGCGGGTGCTTTTAACGTAGGCGCGGGCGCAGTGGCCGGCGCAATAGGGCTTGCCCTCGACGCTGGGCTGGCCGCAGAAACGCAAGTCTTCCTTGCCCGGTTCCCCTTCCGGCCAATTGCACATGCCCGATGTCAGATCTTCCATCTTGACCATGTCGGTGCGCGGCGGCACCGTTAGCGTCGCCATCCTGACCAGCGTCGTCGGCTTCGCCACCCGCGGCGCTCTCGGCGTCGCGTTGATCGGCGATTGACGCTTGGGCAGGCATAAGCGATGCACCTTGCCGACAACGGCGTTTTTGGTGACGCCCAGGCGGCGGCCGATTTCCAGGGTTGGAATACCTTCGGCCCACAGGGCCATAAGGGTTTTAACGCGATCGGGTGTCCAGTCGATGGCCATACTATTATTCAGGGACGCGAACGGTAAGAAGGCGATGGTCTGAAAGGTTTATTCCCCCCAAAAAACCGTGTCAGCGCGGATCCTGCCTCCTTGTTGTTGGTTAGCGTTAAGCAGCTTGAGACGTGATAAAAGCTGAATTTTTCTACTACATTTACCGCCGCTTGCCTACCCCTATACCATATGTAGTTGAAATCGCTACATTTTGTGAGTATTATCCACAAAACCTACCGCATAAGGTGGTTTTATCCCCCATATTCACAGACTTATCCACTCGGGCACGCCGACGCTTCGCACCTGCACAACAATTCCGTTTGCGCACGTCATTGCCTTGCTTATACTTTCCCGGCACTGATTTTTTAGGGGAGCACCGCCGTGACATCGTCCAACGACAAGGGTCTTAACGACTGGCAACAGGCGGCGACCAAGGAGCTTAAAGGCGGCACGCCGGACGACCTTATCTGGAAGACCCCCGAAGGCATCGACGTAAAAGCGCTATATACGGCGGCCGACCTGGAGGGGCTTGAGGCGATCAATACCCTGCCCGGCTTCGCCCCTTATCTGCGCGGGCCACGGGCCACCATGTACACAGGCCGGCCGTGGACGATCCGCCAATACGCCGGGTTTTCGACGGCCGAGGCATCCAACAAGTTCTACC
>CBFDEA010000267.1:0-3912 GCA_965603695.1 uncultured Rhodospirillaceae bacterium
CCGGCATCGTCGATCATGTCCATTCCGGAAGACTGGCCCTCGAGGGCAATCGGGTGGTGCCGCTTCATGGTGAGCTTATTCACGGTCGCAAACGCGCCCTTTGGAACGGCACGGCGGTGGTCACTGTGGTTGTCGATAAAATGGGCAAGCTTGTCGCTGAACCGATATTGACGACGACCGGGGTTTTAGAGGAAGGCGATGAGGGTTTGCACGACGCCGTCCTGGATTGCGTCAAAGATGCCCTGTTAAGGGGGACCGGGGGGGAAACCACCAACGAGGCCATTCGTATCGCCGTCAGGCGGATGTTCCGCGAACAACTCAACAAAAAACCGATGACCAAGGTGCATCTGGTCGAAATTTGATTTACGGGATTTGACAATGATTGGAAAATTAAACCACGTCGCCATCGCCGTCCCCGACCTGGCCGTCGCCAGCGCCAGTTATCGGGAGATGCTCGGGGCCAGGGTATCGGACCCTAAAGACGAGCCGGATCACGGCGTCACCGTGGTCTTTGTCGAACTGGAAAATTCCAAGATAGAGCTGCTGCATCCCTTGGGAGAAAACTCGCCGATCCAGGGATTCCTCGATAAGAATCCAGCGGGTGGTACCCATCATATCTGTTTCGAGGTCGACGATCTTGTCGCCGCGCGTGATCGCCTGATCGCCGGGGGCGCGCGCGTTCTGGGCGGCGGCGAGCCGAAGATCGGGGCGCACGGAAAACCTGTGTTATTCCTTCATCCAAAAGACTTCCAGGGAACGCTTATCGAACTGGAGCAAGCATGAACTGGTATTGCGACAAGGCTCCGGGCGACTCCATTCACGGTCCTTACCATGATGACGAATACGGTTTGCCGCGGCAGGGCGAGGCCGTGCTTTTTGAACTGCTGGCCCTGGAGATATTCCAGGCCGGTCTGTCGTGGGAATTGATCCTGAAAAAACGCTCGACCATGTTTAAGGCTTTCGATGGCTTCGATGTCGATACGGTCGCGGCCTATAAGGATAAGGATATCGCCCGCTTGCTTGGCGACGCCGGGATCATCCGTAACAAACTTAAAGTTAATGCGATCATCGAGAACGCCAAGCGCATTCAGGCGATGCGTGAAAGTCACGGCGGCTTTGCCAAGTTTATCGATGCTCATCATCCGATGGCGAAATCCGGTTGGGTCAAGTTGTTCAAGAAAACTTTTAAATTCACCGGCGGCGAAATCGTCAATGAGTTCCTCATGAGCCTGGGCTACCTGCCCGATGCCCACCGCGAGGATTGCCCGGCTTACGCCCGCATTGTCGCCGAAAAACCGCCGTGGATGCGCGTCGACGCCGCCGTCTTTGACGAGTAATCATTCTTCCTCTAAAGTCCGGCCAATTCCGCCATCTTTTTACTTTAAGGCTCATATTTCATGCGATTGTCCACATACTTTCTACCGACCCTGAAGGAAACGCCCGCCGAGGCGCAAATCGTCTCTCATCGCCTGATGTTGCGCGCCGGGATGATCCGCCAGTCGAGCTCCGGGATCTATTCGTGGTTACCCATGGGGCTTAGGGTTCTGCGGAAAATCGAACAGATTGTCCGTGAAGAGCAAAATGCCATCAACTGTCATGAAGTGCTGATGCCGACCATCCAGCCTGCCGAACTTTGGCAGCAAAGCGGTCGCTATGATGATTATGGCCCGGAAATGTTGCGCATCACCGACCGCCATGGCCGCGACATGCTTTACGGCCCGACCAACGAAGAGCAGATCACCGAGATTTTTGCCAATTCCGTGCGCAGCTACAAAGGCGTTCCGCAAATGCTGTATCACATACAGTGGAAGTTTCGCGACGAGGTCAGGCCCCGTTTCGGCATCATGCGTGGTCGCGAATTTCTGATGAAGGACGCCTATTCCTTCGATCTGGACAAGGAAGGGGCGCGCCGGTCCTATAACAAGATGTTCGTGTCCTACCTTAAGACCTACGAGCGGATGGGCCTGAAGGCCATTCCCATGGCCGCCGATACCGGCCCCATCGGCGGCGACATGAGCCATGAATTCCTGATTCTGGCCGATACCGGCGAGAGCGAAATCGCCTGTCACCGGGATTTCATCGATATGTCGTGGTCCAATTATGAGGTCGACTTCGATGGCGACCTGCAACCGGTTGTCGATCAATTCACCAAGCAGTACGCGGCGACCGACGAGAAGCGCGACCCTGAGGCGGAAAAAGCCTTGGGCGACGATCTGATTACGGCGCGCGGGATCGAGGTCGGCCACATCTTTTATTTCGGTACCAAGTATTCGGAAAAGTTGGGCGCCGTCGTCACTGGCCCCGAAGGTGAGGATATTACTCTCGAGATGGGGTCATACGGTATCGGCGTGTCGCGTCTGGTTGGCGCAATTATCGAAGCTTCGCACGACGATAACGGCATTATCTGGCCCGAAAGCGTCGCCCCTTACAAGGTCGGCCTGATCAACCTGAAGCATGGCGATGAAGCCTGCACCAAGGCCTGCGACGAACTGTACGCGGCGATGAACGAAGCCGGTGTTGAGATCCTCTACGATGACCGTGACCGTAAGGCCGGCGTCAAGTTTGCCGACATGGACCTGATCGGTCTGCCGTGGCAGATGGTCGTTGGCCCCAGGAGCGCCAAGGACGGCACCGTCGAATTCAAGAACCGCAAAACCGGCGAGCGTGAAGAAATCTCTCCCGCAGAAGCCCTTCAACGAATGAAAGGCTAGAGAAACAGATGTTCTCCGCCTTTGAATGGATGATGGCCATGCGCTATCTCAGGGCCCGCAGGCAGGAAGGGTTTATTTCCGTGATTGCCTGGTTTTCCCTGTTGGGCATTGCCCTTGGCGTTGCCACCCTGATTATCGTGATGTCGGTGATGAATGGTTTTCGTGAAGAACTGCTGAACCGCATTCTCGGCATCAACGGTCATTTGAGCATTTATGGACAGTCCGAAAAACTGACCGACTATGACGCCTTCGCCGAGAAAATTCGCGGTGTCGAGGGGGTTACCGTCGTCACCCCGATCATCGAAGGCCAGGTCATGGCTTCGACAAAGAAAAGCGCCAGCGGTGCCATTGTTCGCGGTTTCCGTCCGGGCGATCTTAAGGCGCGGGCGATTATCGCCGACAATATTCAGGGCGGTACACTTGATAACTTCAATAAGGACAGCGTCGTTATCGGTGTCCGCTTGGCCCGTAAGCTGGGGGTCGGGATCGGTCATGACATTACCCTGATTTCGCCCAAGGGCAATATCACGGCCTTTGGCACCATCCCCAGAATGCGGAAATACAAAGTCGCCGCGACATTCGAAATGGGCATGTACGAATATGACTCGGGCTTTATCTTCATGGACCTCGCTGCCGCTCAAGTGTATTTCAAGTTGCCCGGCGCGATCAGTAATCTGGAAGTATCGGTCACCGACCCCGACCATGCTATCGATATCGGCCGGACAATCAGGTCCATCGCCGTCGATACGGTGCGGGTCCATGACTGGCAGCGCGCCAACGCCAGCTTCTTTAACGCCATCCAGGTCGAACGCAATGTCATGTTCCTGATCCTGACACTGATTATCGTCGTCGCCGCTTTCAATATTATTTCCTCGATGATCATGCTGGTTAAAGACAAGGGTCGCGACATCGCCATTTTGCGGACCATGGGGGCTTCAAAGGGCACGATCATGCGTATTTTCTTCCTCAGCGGTGCCTCCGTCGGCATTATCGGAACTTTCTCAGGGGTCGTTATGGGGCTTTCGTTTGCCAATAATATCGAGGCAATCCGCCAATGGATTCAAGGCCTGACCGGGGCCGAACTGTTTGCCGCGGAAATCTATTTCCTGTCGCAGTTGCCTGCCGTTGTCGATCCGGCGGAAGTCTTCGCCGTCGTCCTTATGGGGCTCGGGCTGTCGTTCCTGGCGACCATTTACCCATC
>CBFDEA010000268.1:0-3902 GCA_965603695.1 uncultured Rhodospirillaceae bacterium
ACCAGCCACAGAATATCCGTGTTCTTGTTGATAAACACGTCGTTGACCACCGGTTTCATCAGCCAAGCGCTCAATGCGGTCGCGGCGGCCATCAGGGCCATGCAAACCAGCGCAATCGCGATCAATCCGGCATAAGGACGCACGTTATCGCGCAGCAGGCGGCGCATCAGGACGGATGTGGCGTCGTGTAGCGGCGCGCCGGTTTCGTTTTGTTTGTTCAAGGCCTTAAATCCAACCCCACGAATGACGGGCGGACCTTAGCATGGGCGGGGAATCTCGCCAAGTTTCAAGGGATTAAGGATAATCAGCGTCCCGCCACGGTCATGGAGTCGATGCGCACTGTCGGCGCATCCGTGCCGTAGAGCAATTCCAAGTCGTTGGCAGCGCTCATATGGGCAAACATATCGGTCAGGTTGCCCGCGATGGTAACCTCGCTGACCGGGTAGGAAATCTGGCCGTTTTCGATCCAAAAACCGGTGGCACCCCGGGAATAATCGCCGGTGATGCCGTTGACACCCATGCCGATCAGCTCGGTGATGTAGAAGCCGCTTTGAATGTCGGCCATCAGTTGCTCCGGCGTTTGCGTGCCAGGGGCTAAGAACAGGTTCGACGCCGACGGGCTGGGTGGAGACGACACCCCCCTTGACGCATTGCCGGTGCTGTCCAAGCCCAATTGCCGTGCCGAACGCAGGTCCAAGATCCAGGTCGTTAGGCGGCCGTTTTCCACGACATTCCGTTTGGTGGTGGGCAGGCCTTCGCCATCGAAGGGCCGCGAACGCAAGCCGCGCAGTCGGTGCGGATCGTCGGTTATGGTGATGGTGGACGCGAACACGGCCGCGCCCATTTTGTCTTTCAAAAAGCTGGTGCCCCGCGCGACGGATGAGCCGTTGATGGCGCTGGACAGGTGGCCGACCAGGGACCGTGCGGCGCGCGGGTCGTAAACAAGGGGCACCTGAGCCGTTTCCGCCTTGCGCGGGTTCAGCCGCGCCACGGTCTTTTCGCCTGCGCGGCGGCCAATATCGGCGGGGTCGCGCAGGTCGGATCCGTAAACAGTGCTGTGATAGTCGTAATCGCGCTCCATGTTCGTGCCCTCGCCGGCCAAAACGGAGGCGCTGATCGAATGATAGGACCCGCTGCGGGTCTGCGCGAAGCCGTTCGACCCGGCAAGGCTCATGACGCTACGACCCCAACTGGCGCTGCCGCCTTCGGAATTGGTGACGCCGTTGACGGCCAGGGCGGCTTCTTCCGCTGCAGCGGCGCGCGCTGTCAGATCTTCTGCGCTGGGCTCGATGGGGTCGTCGCTGTCCATTGGCGGCAGGTCCGTGGCCAGCTGATCTGGATCTGCCATGCCGCAGAACTCGTCTTCGGGCACTAAGCGCGCCATGGCGACGGCGCGATCGACCAGCTCGCTCAGGGCTTCGGGCGATGTATCCGACGACGAGGCCATGGCTTGGCGCTTGCCGATAAAAACGCGAAGGCCTATGTCGCTGTCTTCCGACCGTTCCACATGTTCGGGATCGCCAAGGCGCTGCGAAATGCCCAGCGACCGGCTGTCCATCATGACGGCGTCCGCTGCGTCCGCGCCTTTGGTGCGAGCTTTCGCGATCAGGTCGGTAAGCAAGGTCAGTGTGTCGTCGGTCATGAGCGGTTCCCGCAAGTGCGTTGAAAGAAGATGCTAGCGGTTATATGGGATCGTGGCGGGCAATCCAATAGCCCCCTTACATCCAATCCATTGCGCCCGCCGTCGTCCGTGGGCACAATGGCGGCGATTTAGGACCGAGGATTTTGAATGGCTTACGCATCCCTTCGCGATTTCATGGACCGACTGGAAAAAGAAGGGCGCTTGGTGCGCGTTTCCGAACCGGTCTCTCCGAACCTGGAAATGACCGAGATCCAGACCCGTCTGCTCGCCGACGGCGGCCCCGCCGTGCTGTTCGAGAACGTGGTTCACGACGACGGCACGAAAGCCGCCATGCCGGTGCTGGTCAACCTGTTCGGCACCGTCGAGCGGGTCGCCTGGGGCATGAACCGCGAACCCGGCGAGCTGCGCGATATCGGCGAAACCCTCGCCTTCCTACGCCAGCCCGAACCGCCCGGCGGTTGGCGCGAAGCCCTCGACATGCTGCCGGTGCTGAAGACCGTCATGTCCATGAAGCCGAAAACCACGTCGAAGGCGGCATGCCAAGACGTCGTGCTGACCGGCGACGACATCGACCTTGCCAAACTGCCCATCCAATCGTGCTGGCCCGGCGAGCCGGGGCCGCTGATCACCTGGCCGTTGGTCGTCACCCAAGGCCCCCACGCAGGCGAAAAAGGCGGCGACAAGCGCGACAATTTCAATCTCGGCATCTACCGCATGCAGGTGACGGGCAAAGATACGACCCTGATGCGCTGGCTCAAGCATCGGGGTGGGGCGCAGCATTACGATCGCTGGAAATCGGAAAAGCCCGAACCGTTCCCCGCCGCCGTGGTCATCGGTGCCGACCCCGGCACCATCCTGGCCGCCGTGACGCCGGTGCCCGATACCCTGTCGGAATATCAGTTCGCCGGGCTTTTGCGCGGCGAAAAGGTCGAGCTGGTCGACTGCAAGACCGTGCCGCTGAAGGTGCCCGCCAGTGCGGAAATCATCCTCGAAGGCCACGTCATGCTCGACGAATACGGCGACGAGGGGCCGTACGGCGACCATACCGGCTATTACAATTCGGTCGAGCCCTTCCCTGTGTTCAAAATTTCCGCCATCACCATGCGGCGCGACCCGATTTATCTGTCCACTTTCACCGGCCGCCCGCCCGACGAGCCCAGCGTGCTCGGCGAAGCGCTCAACGACGTCTTCCTGCCCCTGTTCATCCAACAGTTCCCGGAAGTGGTCGACTTCTGGTTGCCGCCGGAAGCGTGCTCGTACCGCGTTGCCGTGGTGTCGATGAAGAAGGCCTACGCCGGTCACGCCAAACGCATCATGATGGGCGTGTGGTCGTACCTGCGCCAGTTCATGTACACAAAGTTCGTCATCGTCGTCGACGACGACATCGATGCCCGCAACTGGACCGACGTCATCTGGGCGATCTCAACCAACGTCGATCCGGTCCGCGACGTCACCATGATCGAAAATACCCCCATCGATTACTTGGATTTCGCCTCCGTCGAAGACGGGCTGGGGTCCAAAATGGGCATCGACGCGACAACCAAAATCGGCAGCGAGACCAAACGCGAATGGGGCGAACCCATCCGCATGACCGACGACGTCATCGAAAAGGTCACGGAGAAATGGGCGAAGATGGGCCTGCCGGGGAGCGGCAAGCCGATTTGGAAGTGATGGGGTGAAGATGCGAGGGGCTTGTCCCTCGCGCTCCCATTCCTAGGAAGACTTCTTCATTAGATGTTTGGCTAGCCATGTTTCGTGGGAGGCGTCGATGCAGAAAACGAAGCGTTCTGCCTGTTTTACACTAGACCTATTTGTCTCTTTGACGAACCTTCCATCAGAAATAGACATCATCTTTGACAGGATAGATTGATCATTGCTGGCGATGAAGGCTGTGTATGGTGTTAGGGGTAAAATCCAGGTGGCATTGGGGTGATCATATCCATGGACCCTAATCAATGGTCGGTCTGAAAGAACAAGAGAGCCGTTTAAAGACCTAATTCTTCTTACGGTCCAGTTCGCATTTATGAGACGGCCACCTACTTCTGGGTTATCGACTAGATTTTGAACTCTAGTAAGGGCGTAATCCTCCAAGTTCCAGCCAATGGTGTTTTCAACAAAATCTGCTGGATCTTCCATAATGCCGTTCTCTGTTAACTCTCGTCGTATGGTCGGATCATTGTTCAAGCCTTTGCGTAGCGTGGCTTCACCCCTGTTACGAAGATTGACGATGTTTGATGGGTGGCGCGCTTCAAGGGAGAGC
>CBFDEA010000269.1:0-3874 GCA_965603695.1 uncultured Rhodospirillaceae bacterium
ACCCTGTCGCGCAATTCCGGCACCTTGTCCGGCGGCGAAAGCCAGCGCATCCGCCTCGCCTCGCAAATCGGCTCAGGCCTGACCGGGGTGCTCTACGTGCTCGATGAGCCGTCCATCGGCCTGCACCAGCGCGACAATGCGCGGCTGCTGATCACCCTTAAACGCTTACGCGATATCGGTAACACGGTGATCGTCGTCGAACATGACGAAGACGCAATCCGCGCCGCCGATTACCTGATCGACATGGGCCCCGCCGCCGGCATTCACGGCGGCCAAGTCGTCGCCTGCGGCAGCCCCGATCAAGTCATGAGCAACCCGGACAGCCTGACCGCCCAGTACATGACCGGGATCAGGCAAATCCCCATGCCGTCGAAGCGCCGCACCGCCAAAGGCGGGCGCAAGGTGACCCTGAAAGGGGCCAAGGCCAACAACCTGCACAATGTCAGCGTCGATTTCCCGCTCGGCACCTTCACCTGTATCACCGGCGTATCGGGCGGCGGCAAGTCGACGTTGGTGATCGAGACCCTGTACAGGGCCCTGGCCCGTCGCCTGCACGGTGCCCGCGCCCATGCCGGCGAGCATGACGCTATCGAGGGTGTCGAGTTTATCGACAAGATCATCGACATCGACCAGTCGCCCATCGGCCGCACACCGCGCTCCAACCCGGCGACCTATACCGGCGCCTTTTCGCCCATTCGCGACTGGTTCGCCGCCCCGCCCGAAGCCAAGACCCGCGGCTACAAGGCCGGACGCTTCTCCTTCAACGTCAAGGGCGGGCGCTGCGAGTCCTGCCAGGGCGATGGCGTCATCAAGATCGAGATGCACTTCCTGCCGGATGTTTATGTGCAGTGCGATGTTTGCCACGGCAAACGTTACAACCGGGAAACCCTGGAAATCCGCTTCCGCGACAAATCCATCGCCGATGTGTTGGACCTGACCATCGACGAGGCCACCGACTTCTTCAAGGCGGTGCCGTCCATCCGCGACAAGATGGTGACCCTGCAGAAAGTCGGCCTCGGCTACATCCACCTGGGCCAGCAGGCGACGACCCTGTCGGGCGGCGAGGCGCAGCGCGTCAAGCTGGCCAAAGAGCTGTCGAAACGGGCGACCGGCAAGACCTTCTATATCCTCGACGAGCCGACCACCGGGTTGCACTTCGCCGATGTCGAAAAGCTGCTCGAAGTACTGCACACCCTGGTCGATACCGGCAACACGGTGATCGTCATCGAACACAACCTGGAAGTCATAAAAACCGCCGACTGGGTCATCGACCTGGGCCCCGGCGGCGGCAACAAAGGTGGCAAGATCGTCGCCGCAGGCACACCCGAAGACGTCGCCAAGGTCAAGAAAAGCTACACCGGCCAATACCTGAAACCGTATTTCACGAAGGCGCGGAGGAAGAAGAAGGTTTAAAACTGCACCCCTTCTCTCATAGCCTTTGTTTCCCTTTGTGGGAAGGGGCAGGTGTCGAAGGAACGGAAAACAAAGGAACCCTCTTTTAAGGAGCGGCCGTCCGATGACCGATATTGAACCGAAGATGCAAGACTGGCGGCTATTGTTAGCCGGTGGTTTTGCGGGCATGGATGCGCTGTTTGCTGTCCATCCCTTGGACGCCGAAAGGGCACGAAAGATGTTCTTTGCGGCGATGCGCGAAGGGGTGATGCTTGATGAAATCAAGCAGGTTACTGCCGAGTATCTCAAAAATCGCTCGTGGAACCCAGATGCCATCCCCGATCAAATTCAACGGGTCGAGCGTTTCGTGAAATCGATAAAACCGGCACGAAAAAAGAAAAGCGCATGGCTCGTTACTTGGGAGTACGTAGGGATTGAGCAGCCCGAACTCTCAGAACGCATCATTTCAATTCGTGATGGTCGGACAAGTCCCGAAAAAATCAAAGATTTTGTGGCGCAGTATTATATTGCCAAACACTATTCGCTTGATGAGAAGATGCATTTCTCCAGTCACCCGAAAGACAACCCCTATCCAGCGCAATTTTCCACACATCCGTGGGGTGGGCTTTGGACTGCAAAGATTTGCTGCGGGCACAATCCTTTCATCTATGCCCGATTTATCAAAAACCTGAAACTCTATGATGATGGGGATGGAGATTCTGCTATGACTTGGGATGAATTGGTCGTCCCTAAAAAGAGGCCAAGCGAAGACTAATTCGCAAAGTCGCTGCTCTTCTCCCTTTCTGGTCCTTCCCGCAATTTTCCTAGCACTCATCCAACACACAGGAACCCAGTTCTTTACAAGCCGATGCCTTGATATAGTTTTACTTTTATGCTAACATAAGTAATTACTTTTGAAGGAAGCACCTATGGAACTGAAACTCCGCAAAACCGGGAATTCGTTGGCCACTACGTGGCCGAAGGAAATTCTCAATCGCCTGAACGTCGGTGAGGGTGACAAATTGCATGTGGTCGAGACCGCGCACGGCGTCATGATCACCCCCTACGATCCCAAGTTCGAACAATCCATGAGCATCGCCAAGCGCGTCATGGCGCGGGACCGGGATGCCTTGAAGGAACTCGCTAAATAATCATGAGTGGTGAAATCGATCCGGTATGGGTAGGCGATGACGAGGCTGCGTCCATCAGTGTCCAGTCTGTTGCGCTTTTCGGTGGCCTGTCCGGCGCGGTTCGCGATGAAAATCTGCTCAAAGCTGCCATGGCCCGGCCCCTCAACAAATGGCATTACGACAATCCGAAACCGGATATCTTCACCTTGGCCGCCGCTTATTGCTTTGGCCTGGTCAAGGGCCACCCCTTTGATGACGGCAACAAGCGCACGGCCTATATCGTTGCCGTGGTCTTTCTCGAATTAAACGGTTATGTCTGCGCACCCGAGCAAACCGACATCGTGCAAACCATTCTCGGCGCTGCCGATGGCTCTATCGGTGAAGATGAATTGGCGATCTGGTTTCGCTCAAACAGCGCGGTTACCAATTAGATCAATGATAGGAAGTCAGCAGTCTTCTTTCATGGTGAAGGCGAATTTGTTGAATTTCTTGAAGCTCTTTTCCAGAGTGTCTGTTTCAGTCGAACACAGGTCTCCGCTCCACTCTTTACCGAGACAGCCTTTCAGTTTGGCAGTGGCGCGCTCTAATTCATCGATAAAAAGATAAAGTTGTCTTCCGGCGACACCGCATTTCCCTTTCACGTCCTTCAGTGTTTTCTTGCTTTCGGCAAAGGTTTTTATCTTTGGCGGGTCCTTAAATATCGCCATTCCCATACTTTTCGCCCGGGAAATATCGGCTTTTGACATACGTTTAACGAGTTGATCCCTTGCCCCCCTGACATCTGCAATTTTCTTACCGGCGGCATTGAACAGAACCAGGGCCTTAACGTCATCGGCTTCCACCCCGTCACCATCCCTATACATTTTGCCAAGGCGATATTGCGCTTCCAGATGGCCCTGCCTGGACGCTTCCGTCAGCCACTTGTCGGCCTTGGCGTAGTGCCCCTTGGTCACGGCCATATTCAGGAAAATAATACCGAGATCGTACTGGGCGGGAGCAAAGCCCTTTTTTGCGGCGTTGTGAATCCAGCCTGTACCCGTGACCACATCCGCCTCCACGCCGTTTCCGTGGCGATACATTTGACCGAGTATATGCTGGGCCCGGGGGTCTCCCTTCTTGGCTAAGGGATCGAGCTCTTTAAAGGCGGTGGCGTAATCGTGCTTGTCATAGGCATCCTTGCCCGCATCGTATCCGGCATAAGCGAGCGTGCAGTACGTTGCCAGGAACAGCCCGAGGAGAGCTGACAGAGAAAAGACCCTAATGTTGGCACCCACTTTGCGCGGCCTCCCTTCAGGACAAATAGGCTTCCCAATCAGCATCATAAATTGCAGTCTGTTCGTCAATGTGAATTA
>CBFDEA010000270.1:0-3869 GCA_965603695.1 uncultured Rhodospirillaceae bacterium
ACCGGCGATAATGACGACGCGCTGCTGCAAAAATTTACCCTCTCGGTTCACCTCAAGCGGATGAAACCTAAGCTATATGGCAACCAGCACAAGTAATATCCACCAGCCCCATTCGGGCAATTCCGCCTTTTCTATGAATTCCCTTATTTTCATATTTTATATCTCCTTTTTGTCAAGAACGCATCAGGTCGGGCAACCGCCTGCGTGCCGAATGTGTTACCGGTTCTGCCAATCCTAAACGGAACAACATCTGCACGGTATGGCCTTGTGGCACGCCCAGGAAGTCAAGAAACTGCCGCTGCAGGACGCGCATGTCCGCGTACTCTTGCAGGACCTGGCTCATGGGATGCATAGCCAGTCCTAATTCCGTCGCCTTCAGGTTGACCCGTTCGTAAGCCCGGCCCGTTAATACTTGATCCAAGCGGCTATTTGTCGGCGTCGTAATCCAGCCAAAAGCCGCCGCCGAATTGGCCTGATCGGTTGTGATCTGAACGGCCTGGGCAGCGAATTCCGAGCTGTCGGCTTCGGTTTTTTCGCGGTTCAGAAAGAATGTTTCGGCGGCAAATTTCATAAGTCCTGTCATCCCGGCTTGGGCAACGCCGAAGCCATCGCGGAAACGCATTAATTCATCATTATTGAAACGGAACATGGCGATGGTTTCTGCGTCCCGCGCCTTGTCAAATGTTTCAATCTGCATGGCCTGGGCTGCGACCTCCGCCAACTTGCGACGTTGTGCGGCGTCTGTTGTCAGGTTTAGCGCGACGCCATTTACAGACCCGGCCAACCCCTCAAGCTGGGCCGTGCTAATGGGGGTGTCCTCAAAAACACGCTTGTTCGACTGCCTTTTGGTTATTTGTGCGAACAGAGGGTCAGCGGTGACATTGGCATCCTTGATCAGCGTTACCGAGGCTACGGGTTTATCCGCCATCTGCGTCTTGCCATAGAGGCCTTTTGGAAAATACGCGACGTCCATGCGATAGCCATACTGACCTGCCGCCAGCGCGGCATTTTCCAGAAATGTTCCCTGACCGATATGGACCTGACGAAACGGTGGGTCTGTTTCGGGCAGCAATCTGCTTTGGTCCACATACAGATCGAAACGATCAGGACCGGTCAGATCGACGATCCATGGCTGCTTGTTGTGCGGATTTGGCGCCAGAATGGCGTAGGAAAGAACAATCCGGCGGATATCCGTAACATCGGGCAAGGGACCATTCCAGGCTTCGACAGCGCTTTCGCTCGCTTTCCCACAGGCGGTCAGGACACTGGGCATCAACACCACCGCCGATCCCGCCGCCATCACTTTGATGAAGTTTCGTCTTTGCATGATTTTACCTTTCAATAAGATAAGGGCGGATAATTTCGCGGATCATCTCAACACCCTCGCCGATGTTTTTGTCGTCCAGCGGCAATTGTTCGATGCTCAGAAAATCAAGCCAGTAATCACCGATCAGCCAACCAACCCGGATCATGCGCGGTAACGTTTTCGCGTCTTCGGGGCGACGCATGACGCCGCTTTCGATCAGGTATTCAAAGAAAGCCTCAATTTCGGCGAAACGCGCCTGACGGACTTTCTTGTTGATCGCCGCCAGTTCGGGGTCATTAAGAAGCAGGACCGACAGTTCTTTCTGGAAGAAACGATAATTAATGAGCATCCGCTGCAAGGCTGCCATGGCAGTAAAAAAAACTTCCAGGGCGGGCAAGTTGTCCTTGTCGGTTAACCAGACCGTATCCATATCGACGACCATACGCTGGTATATGTGGCGGATGATCTCTTCCTTGTTGGCGAAGTGATAATAAAGATTGCCCGGACTGATCCCCATGGCTTCGGCGATATGGTTGGTCGATACAGCCGCCGTGCCCTTGTCGTTGAACAGACCTATCGCCGTGGTAAGGATGGCTTGCTTGGTTGACGCGCGCTTCACAGTCGGACACTCCATAAATTAAAGTAAGTACTCTAAATTAGAGCAATTACTTTAATTGTCAAGAAAGGTGTCCCGCGCCAGATCAATCGCCGTCGGCCCGGCGATAACAACGACTCGTTTCTGCAAGAAATGTCCTTCCTCACCCATATGGGTAGCTAGCGGAGGGGTGATTAGTCATTTAAATCAGTAAATAATTCTTATTTGCCCCTTTGGGTAGGGGCGTCTTCGCTCAAATCACGATAAGTGTATTGTCGATATGAAATAAAATGTTCGGGGGAACATCTTTCACCAATGAGATTATTGCTTTCCTACCTGCCACAGGCATGGATCGGCATGGCCGCCGCCTTGACGCTCGCCTTATGGACGGGCCATGCATCTGCCAATCCCCTTTCCATTTTGCCCCCGGTAAACACCGGCAGTCATAACCTGCTGATAGCCGCCAAATCCGATCCGGCGATGATCGAAGGCGAGCGTGTCGAAGCGCCGTGGGGATTTGTCGATTTCTGTAGGCGCCACCCCGGTGAATGCGCGTCATCGGTCGGGGCCGCTCAAGAAGTACGCCTAAGCGCAAAGCGGGTCGCCGAACTGGCCGTAGTGCAAATGCGCGTCAACCGGCAAATTGTCTATGCGACCGATAGCGACAACTATGGCAGGGAAGAATTCTGGACTTACTCTCATGTTCGTGGCGACTGCGAGGACTACGCCCTGGAGAAACGCCGCCACCTGATCGCCATGGGCTGGCCGCGTTCCGCCCTGCTGCTGACGGCGGCGCGGATGGAGAACGGACAAAAGCATCTGGTGCTGGTGGCGATCACCGACAAGGGGGATTTCGTCCTCGACAACCGCAACGGCGCACCGCGCTCCTGGGCGTCCGTAAAGTACCAATGGCTGGCCCGCCAGAGCCGATTCAAGGAATCCGACTGGGTCGCCCTCAACTCATCAAAGCTGAACTGAAACACCCACTGCCCCTTCGAGCGGACGAAGAAAACCCGGCCCTTAAAATCCGGGCCGGGCGTATTGAAAACCACTACCTGGTTTTAATCTTGACGCTTTTGGCCTCTTTCTTTTTGCCCTCAGTCTTCTTCAGAGTGACGGTGAGGACGCCCTTGTCGTAGGTCGCCTCGACGGAATCTTCGTCAACCTCTTCGGGCATCGGAAGCGAGCGATAGATCGAGCCATAGTGACGTTCCATCAGGTGATGGCCTTCTTCATCGGTTTTGGTTTCTTCTTTTTTCTCGCCCTTAATGACCAGTTGGCCGTCGGCAAGCGAGAGCTCGATGTCGCCTTCATCCATACCGGGCAGTTCGGCACTGACCCGGAACTCCTTGTCGGTTTCCTTAACGTCCATGCTGGGCATGAAGCCATGGGTTGGCGTCAAGGCCGCGCCGAGTTTGCGGAACGGATCGAAGTCATCACGATAGCGTGCAAACGGCCCCAGCGAGAAGTTCGAGAAGAAGTTATCGAACAGCGAATCGACTTCCTGACGGAGGCCCAGAAGTGGGTGCTGCTCTACTTGTGAAGCAAGCGGTGCTTCTTTTTTTTTGGTTTTCGGAAGGTCTTTTTTGAGTGCTGTTGGCATAACGAACCTCCTTCAAAATCCTAAGGATGTTCACCGACACACAGGCCCG
Source organism: uncultured Rhodospirillaceae bacterium (assembly GCA_965603695.1). Taxonomy (GTDB): domain Bacteria; phylum Pseudomonadota; class Alphaproteobacteria; order Rhodospirillales; family JABHCV01; genus JACNJU01. Next base: position 3,554 of record CBFDEA010000270.1, read on the forward strand.
GCAAAAACCGGTGCCTCTGTGCCTCTTTCAAACGGCATTATAGCAGAAAACCGGGCGGTTTTAAAGATCGCCACAAGGAAAGGCCTACTGCGCCGCCACCTCCGGCAAGTCCGCCATTGCCGCGTCGAGGGCGGCGTGGTCGTAGTCTTCGTCCTTGAGCTTGCCGCCAAAGTAATCGGTATAGGCCTGCATATCGAAGTGGCCGTGGCCGGACAGGTTGAACAGAATCGTCTTCGACGTTCCATCGCGCTTGCACGTCAACGCCTCGTCAATCGCCGCCTTGATGGCGTGCGTCGATTCCGGGGCCGGGACGATG
>CBFDEA010000271.1:0-3861 GCA_965603695.1 uncultured Rhodospirillaceae bacterium
AAAAGTCGGGAGGAATTATCACATGATTCTTGACTACAGACTTGATTCCATTAAGTCCAAGCACGAAACGCTGGATCACGAAATTTAAAAAGAAGAAACACGTCCGCACCCGGATGAACTTCATTTACATAAATTAAAAAAAGAAAAACTCCATCTTAAAGATGAGATACTCGGATTAAGCAGTTAAGGCAGCCAGCCACGGCTGTTTTTTTTATGCGCCGCCCGCGGTTATGAATTATTTTCCGCGGGCGGTAGCATGCGCACTCTCCAACTATCAGGCAAGCTGTTGACGTAGCTTGAACTTTTGAATCTTGCCGGTCGATGTTTTCGGGATGTCACAAAAGACCACCGATGTCGGGCATTTGTAGTGGGCCATATTGGCACGGCAGAAGGCGATCAGGTCGGCCGCGCTTGTGTCGGCTGCCCCTTCTTTAAGTTCGATGAAGGCGCACGGCGTCTCGCCCCATTTATCGTCCTGTTTGGCGACGACGGCACAGGCCAGCACGGCAGGATGCTTGTAGAGCGTATCCTCGACTTCGATCGACGAGATGTTTTCACCGCCCGAGATAATCACGTCCTTGGAACGATCCTGAATTTTGATGTAGCCGTCGGCTTGCATCACTGCCAAATCGCCGGAATGGAACCAGCCGCCGCCGAAAGCTTCATCGCTGGCCGACGGATTCTTAAGGTAACCCTTCATGACGATGTTGCCGCGAAACATGATCTCGCCCATGGTTTCCCCGTCGCGCGGCACCGGGACCATGGTTTCGGGGTCCATTACGTCAAGCCCTTCAAGAACATGATAGCGCACCCCCTGGCGCCCCTTAAGGCGGGTCTGCTCTTCGATGTCCAGTTCGTCCCAATCCGGGTCCCAGGCGCACATCACCGCCGGGCCATAGGTTTCGGTCAAGCCGTAGACGTGGGTGACGTCGAAACCGATCTCCTGCATCTTTTGCAGGGTCGAGGCCGGTGGCGGGGCCGCCGCCGTCATCGCCTTGACCGTGTGGGGCAGGGGTCGGCGTTCGGCCTCGGTGGCGTTGGCAATGAAGTTCAGGACGATCGGCGCGCCACAAAAATGGGTGACGCCGTGATCGGCGATGGCCTGGTACATACTACCGGCGTTGACCTGACGCAGGCAGACGGAAGACCCGGCAACGGCGGCCAGCGTCCACGGAAAGCACCAACCGTTGCAGTGGAACATCGGCAGCGTCCACAGATAGACCGGGTGGTGGCCCATGTTCCAGCCGATGATGTTGGACAGTGCGTTCAGGTAAGCGCCGCGGTGATGGTAGACGACACCTTTGGGGTTGCCGGTGGTCCCCGATGTGTAGTTCAGGGAAATGGCGTTCCATTCATCAGCGGGAAGCGACCACTGAAAGTCCGCGTCGCCTTCGCCCAGGAAGCTTTCGTAATCGCTGGACCCGAGCATCTCGCCATCGACGGCGGCCTCGGAATCATCGATGTCGATGACCAGTAACTGATCATCTCCGCGCTCGGCGAGTGCCGCCTTGACGGTTTTCGAGAATTCCCTGTCGGTGAGTAAAACCTTGGCTTCTGCGTGGTCCAGGCAAAAGGCGATGGCGGCGGCGTCGAGACGCACGTTCAGGGTGTTGAGGACGGCCCCGCACATCGGCACACCGAAGGCGGCCTCGTACATTTCCGGGCTATTGGCCCCCATGATGGCGACGGTGTCGCCGACGCCGAGGCCGCGCTTGCTCAAGGCCGACGCCAGCCTGCGGCTGCGGGCGTAGGTCTGGGCCCAGGTGAAGCGCTTGGTGCCGTGAATAAGCGAGACCTTGCCGGGATAAACCTCGGCCGCCCGGGCCAGCAGGCTGAGTGGCGACAGGGCCGCGTAGTTGGCCTGATTGCGATCAAGATGCTGTTCGTAAATATTGCTGGTCATCTGTTGATGGTTCCCTGATTTCTCTGGCATATCTGATTGTTACCGCAGAATGCCATAAGCGGGGTGCATCGCCATAAAAAATATTAAGAAACGAAGCCATTTCACGATGCGGGATCATCTTCCCGCAGGCGCGTCCGCCGGGTCTTCTGGGCCCGTTGAAACAAACGCATGGTGCGATCCAGGGCCCGTTCCAGGCGGCCTTCGTAACGCCCCAGCAGGTCGAGCGTCGGCGTCTGTTCGACGGCGATGCGATAGGTATCGACCAGGGCAATTCCCATCGATTGCGGATCGGCACCCCAGTCCGGGTTCAGCAATCCGGCCTCGATCGCGGCAGTCCGGTCGAGCCGCCACCAGATATCGGCCAAGCGTTTGAGCAGCCCGGCCTCGACCCGGCCTTCGGGCATCAAGTCTTCGCCCAGTTGCTGCAACAGCGCGTCATAGGCGTCGCGGTCCTCGCCCGGCAAGACCACGTCGCGGGCATAGATGCCGTGTTGCAGGGCGTTGAAGCTCGACCATTTGCGACCTTCCGGCGTTTTCGGTCCGGTTGAGCGCGCCGCATTGGCATGGTTGGCCGCGACCTGGCGGGCGCTGGTTACGGGCGCACTCATAGGGGGGCGCCCACCGGGGCGCTGATAAGATACAACATTGAAGGGGAATCCTTATAAATTGGGCAGGCTTAATGATGTAGGAATATATACTAAATTGTAGGACAAAAGTCAAGCGATTATCGCCAGCGGGGTTCGTGCTTTTTTGATTTCCGCTTGCCACGTAAACTTCGGTGGTGATTCGAGAGGTGGTTTGACTGCCGCTTGTTGCTACAATCGAAATGCTGCGAGTCGACGAATCCAGAGGCGGAACTTCAGCTTATCCCCCCCCACTGAGAACTCTTTAGGTCTCGTCCTTGTCGGGGCCTCTTACGGTGCCGCCAGAACGATCTACCTCGTAATTAGAGTCATCTTTCTTCTCTTTCTTCTCTTTCTTCTCCTTGTGCTCCTTCTGGTTTTTTTGATAACCAGCTTCTACTTCATCATCGCCTTGTGGATTGTGCTTTGATTTCTGTGCCATCGTGGGCTGACTCCTTATCCTTTAGCCATTTTGAACTTTTGCAATTATAACATGAAAATAGACGCGCTGATCCAACAATTTTGCTTAAGTTTCAAACAGCAGTTCCCTGCGCAGCGGACTATTAATTATGATCTGATGGGCATGCCCCGATTGTGCATGAAAAGGCTCGGCCAGACCCATGCCGGAAGTTACTAAGAGCCTTTTCGCTGCTCGTTGGTATAAGTATGGTGTGCCGGGATTCTTGAACACGGAAGGGGAGCGCTTTGCTGAAGGCTGTTGTTGTTAAAATCGAAGATATTTATGTGCCCAGCGAGCGCCGCAAGGAGTTTGACGCAAAAAAGCTCGACCTGGTTATCGAGACAATCATGGAAGGGGAAGATGAAGAGCCTATTCATGTGCGTCAAGGCAAGGATCGTTATGTGCTGGTTCGCGGCATTCACCGCCTGGAAGCGCGTAAAGCGCTCGGCGATGTCGATATTCAGGTGTTCATCGTCGGCGCACGCCTGTATTGATGAGGAGGTCTTACGCCTCAGATTCGGTCGTTTGGAATGGTTTTGGCCTGTAACGCCTTGTAATCTATGCTATCGTTATGACGCAATGTATTCTAACTTGGCGGCGACGGGCGACAGCAGGGGCTGACTAATTTATTGGTTTTTGTTTGTGACCGGGGACTATCAAAAAAAAGCGGAAGATTCGGGTATCGGTTAGATGGACGATTATAATCTAGAGCGGCTCAACTTTCTTGTCGTTGATGACAATACACACATGTGTACCCTGGTGAAGGGTATCCTGAATGCGCTTGGTGTGAAAAATGTCGTCGAGGCCAGCGACGGTGCCGATGCGTTCAAGGAACTGCGTCATTTTTCTGCCGATATCATTATTGTCGACTGGAA
>CBFDEA010000272.1:0-3860 GCA_965603695.1 uncultured Rhodospirillaceae bacterium
TCGATTACGTCATCATCGGCGGTGACGACGACAGACATACCGGTACCCTGTTCGATACCCGTCAGTGCCGGTCGTTTTTGATTGAGAATATAAAGGGCGACGGCCGTTGGAACGTGGACGATGAGCTCTTTTGCCCGCTGGCGATTGGCTTCCTCCTGGATAGCCCGCAAGGCCACCAGGGATGCCGAATCCGTCGAACGGCGAATACCGGTACCGCCGCAATAAGGGCAGGGTTCCGAACTGGTTTCGATCAGCGACATTCTCAGCCGTTGGCGCGACATTTCAAGCAGGCCGAACGGGCTGATACGCCCGATCTGGATACGGGCGCGATCGTTGCGCATGGCATCCTTCATACGCTTTTCGACCTGTACGTTGTTGCGCGACACTTCCATGTCGATGAAATCGACAACGATCAATCCGGCGAGATCGCGCAGGCGCAATTGCCGGGCAATCTCGTCAGCGGCTTCAAGATTGGTCTTGAAAGCCGTTTCTTCGATGTTGCGTTCGCGGGTCGAGCGGCCCGAGTTAACGTCGATGGAAACCAGCGCTTCGGTCGGGTTAATGACGATATAGGCCCCGGATTTCATTTGCACTTCCGGCGAATGAATGGCGTCGAGTTGGCTTTCCACCTGATAGTGCTGGAAAATCGGTTCCGTCGTTTCGGTATACGGTTGCACGCGCTTGGCGTGACTCGGGATCAGCAGTTTGATGAAATCTTTGGCCAGCCTGTAGCCAGCCTCACCGGCAACGATGATTTCCGAAATATCGCCGGTATAAAGATCCCTGATTGAGCGTTTAATCAGGTTGCCTTCCTCATGGACAAGCGACGGGGCCGTCGATTCCAGTGTCAAATCCCTGACACTGTCCCATAGCCGCATCAGATATTCATAGTCACGCTTGATTTCCGCCTTGGTGCGTTTGGTCCCGGCGGTACGGACAATAACCGCCATTCCCTCGGGAATTTTCAACTCGGCGAGAATGGATTTCAAATTCTTGCGATCGGCGCCGTTGGTGATCTTGCGCGAGATGCCGCCGCCCCTGGCGGTGTTGGGCATCAGCACGCAATAGCGACCGGCCAGCGAAATATAGGTGGTCAGCGCCGCACCCTTGTTGCCGCGTTCTTCCTTAACGACCTGAATCAACAGAATCTGGCGACGTTTGATGACTTCCTGGATTTTATAGTGGCGATGGTTATGGACGCGCCGTTTGGGGTGGGCTTCTTCAACATCGTCACCGCCCAGGGTTTCGACACCCTTACGGGTCGGCTTGGGGGTGCCGACTTCTTCTTCGTCGTCATCATCATCAACGGTGTCCGCCGCGTCTGCCCCAGGATCGGCCTCGGGATCGGGTTCTTCTTCGAGCCCATCGCCAAGCACTTCTTCGCTAGGCTCTTCTGGCACATCTTCCTCGATAACCTCCGCCTCATGGGCAGCGAGCAGGGCCTGACGGTCCTCGATAGGAATCTGATAGTAATCGGGATGAATTTCGCTAAAGGACAGGAAGCCGTGACGATTTCCCCCGTAGTCGACGAAAGCCGCTTGTAGCGACGGTTCGACCCGGATCACCTTAGCCAGATAGATATTGCCCTTAATCTGCTTGCGCGAGACGGATTCGACATCAAAGTCCTGAAGCCGATTCCCACTGAGTACCGCAACCCGGGTTTCCTCCGGGTGGGCGGCGTCGATTATCATTTTGTTGGTAGACATTTAACTTGAAACTCCATTGCGTCGGCCCACCCGTGGAGTTGAATCCGTTATGGTGATCGACGCGTGTTCGTGAAACGCCGGCGGCGCATTCGAACGAAATGGCACGCGTCTTTAGGGACGGTGCTTCCTTCATGAATGTTCGCGCTGCTCTATCCGGCATGAAAAAACTCGGTTTTAACTGTTCGTATTGTAATTATAATGAGGCTATTCCAAATAACTGGAACGATCACATTAGCGTATTGCTGACCTGAGCGCCCTTAAAAAAAGACTGAACGCCCAATGTCATGATGTTAACATAACGGTAGGAATTTAGTTCGACAATCGTATTGTTGCTTTTATCTTGTTTATTGAGGGTTCAATGAAGCGGTTTTTTATCGCATTGACGGTCTTTATCCTGTGCCTGGGCCAGGAAAACGTTGGCGCTGCCGAGGCCGTCGTCACCGATGTCCGGGTCGGAACGCAAGGGACGGCGACGCGTCTGGTTTTCGATTTGACCGCCAAGGTTGCCTTCAAAGCCTTCACATTGGGTAAGCCCTACCGGGTCGTTATCGATCTTCCGGAAGTCGGCTGGCGGCTGCCGTCCCGGGCTTTGCCCAGCAACATCGGCATGTTACAGAAGCTCCGTTATGGATTATTCCAGCCGGGAGTCTCGCGAATCGTCCTCGACGTTGACGGCCCGCCGAGCATCGTAAACAGTTTTATCCTTAATCCGGATGGAACCTTTGGATACCGGCTGGTCATTGATCTGGCGACGACGAGCGCCGCCGCCTTCACCGGCAAGCCCCAGGTGCCACAGGCCCCGCAAACCAAAACTGCGGTTTCTGCGGCGCTGTTTACACCGCCGAAAGTCAAACCCGCTGCCGATGTCCTCGCCGACGGCCCAGGCAAGAGGGTCGTCGTTATCGATCCCGGCCATGGCGGCGTCGATCCGGGAACCATCGGCATCAGCGGCACTTATGAAAAGCATATAACACTGGCGATGGCGCGGGAACTTAAGGTCCAACTTGAAAAAACCGGCCAGTACGAGGTCAGCCTGACGCGCCAGCGCGATATTTTTGTGCCCCTGCGCGAACGGGTCAACCGGGCCCGTACTGCTGGTGCGGAGTTGTTTCTTTCGATCCATGCCGACGCCATCAAGAATAAAAAGACCCGCGGCTTATCGGTTTACACCCTGTCGGAGCGGGCCTCGGACAGAGAGGCTGCGGCTTTGGCCGAAAAAGAGAACAAGGCCGATTTGATCGCCGGCATCAATCTTGTTGGCGAAACGCCGGAAGTCACCAACATCCTGATTGATCTGGCGCAACGCGAATCCATGAACCAATCGTCGAAATTTGCCAACGGATTGGTCCAGGAACTGCGCCGCCATACCAAGGTTCTGCGCAATACCCACCGTTTCGCGGGCTTCGCCGTCTTGAAAGCGCCTGACTTGCCGTCGGTCCTGATCGAACTCGGCTTCCTGTCCAACCGCAATGACGAGAAGGCCTTGAAAAACAAAAAATACCGCGCCAAGCTGGCCAAAGGCATGGTCCGGGCCATCACCGGCTATTTCTCCAACATCGAAGAGGCCTATAAAAAGTAAACCTCTCCGCCCTACCGCCGCCACATTTACCGCTTAAATTGTCGTTGGCTTCAATTTCCGGTATATCGGCGATGCCATATGATAGGCTCCGTCTTCATGGTCCAAATTGTTTCACAAAGGCACGATGCTTGAGAGCACTCTTCACCTTCCTTGGCTTGCTAATCGTCCTGGCGTTCGTTGGCGTCGGGGCTTTGCTATACGTTTTTAACAAGTTCGGCCAGGACTTGCCTGATTACCGTCAGCTTGCCAATTACGAGCCGCCGGTGATGACCCGTGTGCATGCCGGTGACGGACGCCTGCTCGCCGAATACGCTATCGAAAAGCGGGTTTTCGTACCGATCAGGGCGCTGCCGAAGCGTGTCGTCAACGCCTTCCTGTCGGCCGAGGACAAGAACTTCTATAGTCATCCGGGGATTGATTTCCTTGGCGTTGCCCGCGCCATTGTCATCAACATCAAGAACTACGGGGGGACGCGCCGCAAGGTCGGTGCGTCGACGATTACCCAGCAAGTGGCAAAAAACTTCCTGCTGACCAACGAAGTGTCGTGGGATCGCAAGGTCAAGGAAGCCATCCTC
>CBFDEA010000273.1:0-3857 GCA_965603695.1 uncultured Rhodospirillaceae bacterium
TGGCCGCCGCCACGGCCGGCACGTTCCGATATTTGAACTTGACGGTGCCGCCGACGATATCGCCGTTGTTGCCCATATAGCGCATGATCGCCATGGCCACGGTCGACTTGCCGCAACCGGATTCTCCGACCAGTCCGATACTTTCGCCGGCCGCCAGGGTCGCCGAGAAATCGACGACCGCTGGAATTTCACCGGCCCGGGTGTAATAGGACAGACACAGGTCTTCTATTTCCAGGACCGGGCCGTCATAGGAGCTTGCAGAATTTGGCATGGCTTAATCCCTTAGTGAAACTTCGCGCAAGCCGTCGGCGAGCAGGTTGAAGCCCAAAATCAACGACGAAATAGCGATGCATGGAAAGACCGTCATATGCGGGAAAAACGTCGCCATCTTGCGGGTTTCGTTAATCATGCCGCCCCAATCCGGGTCTGGCGGCGGCAGACCAAGACCTAAGAAGCCAAGCACGCCGATGGTGATAATGACGTAGCCCAGGCGCAGGCAGGCATCGACGATCAGCGGTCCGCGCGCATTGGGCAGGATTTCCACTAACATAATGTAGAGGGCGGATTCACCGCGCGTCTGGGCGGCGGCGACGTAATCGCGGTTACGCAAGTCGAGCACCAGTCCCCGCACGATCCGCATGATGCCCGGCGCACTGGCGAATGTAATGGCGAGGATGACATTAATGCCGGAAGCGCCGATGGTGGCGATGATGATGATGTAGAGGACGAGCACCGGGAACGACAGGATGATGTCGCTGATCCGTGACAAAACAATGTCCCACCAGCCCAGATGATAACCCGCCGCCAGCCCCATCATGATGCCAATCGAATAGGCACACAATGTTGCCACCGGTGCATAAAACAGCACCGTCTGCGAACCATAGATAATACGCGACAGAATATCGCGACCGAGGTGATCGGTGCCGAGCCAGAAGGTGCCGCCCCCGGCGTATGCGGTGCCGGGCTTGGCCATCGGCTGCAAGAGAGCCAGTGGATCAAACGGTGCGATAAGCGGTGCCAGGATCGCGACGATGATCCAGAACAGGACCAGTCCGGCACCGACCATGCCGGGGGCACTTTCGCGTAGCAAGGCAAAGGACTTAAGTGCACGCATAAAGGCGGCTCCTGGGGTTGGCGCGGGGGTAATGGTTTTGACAATATCGGTCATCAGTACGCCCCCCTCAAGTGAACCGGATACGCGGGTTAAGATAGGTATAGCCGATGTCGGCGATGGTCTGGCTGGCGACGGCGACGCAGACCGCGACCATGGCGCAAGCCTCGATAACGAAGATATCCTGATTGAGCGTGGCTTCCAGCAGAAGCGCCCCGAACCCCTTATATGAGAAAAAGAATTCGACCACGATAACCCCCGACAGCAACCAGTTGATCTGCAGCATGATGACGGTAAAGGGGGCGATCAGGGCATTCCGCAGCGCGTGCTTAATAATGACTTGCTTGTAGGGGAGGCCTTTGAGCACGGCGGTGCGGATATAGTGGGTGGTCATGACTTCGGCCATGGAAGCCCGCGTCATCCGCGCGACATAGCCGAAATCGTAAACGATCAGAACCAACACCGGCAGGATCAATTGCTTGAAATCGAAACCGCTCGACATACCGGACGTGCCGGGCAGCCACCCCAGGCCGGTGACAAAAATCGCCGCCATCAACACGGTGCTGGCGAATTCGGGGACTGATGTGGTGATGATCGAGCCAATTGAGATGATGCGGTCCAGCTTGGAGCCTTCACGCATTCCCGCCAGTACGCCGAGGATCAGCGATAACGGAATCATAATGGCGAAAGTCCAGAACCCGAGGATCGCGGTGTTCCACAGACGCGGCCACAGGACTTCGGAAACCGGCACCCGGAAACGCACGGAATTGCCGAAATCGCCGCTCATGAAATTAGCCAGCCAGGTGCCGTAACGGAACCATAGCGGCTCGAAATAACCGTGCCGCTCTAACCACAGCTGGCGCGCTTCTTCCGATGAATAAGGGCCGAGAACCTTGGTCGCGACGTTGCCCGGCGAAAATTCCAGCAACAGAAACAAAATGGCCGACACCACAAGCATCGTCAGCAACATAAAACCGATACGTTTGCCGATCAGAATCAACATAGGGGAAGCTATCCTTATCCTCAGCCGTAACAAGCAGCCACCGCCCACTGGCAGCCTCCGATCGGGAGACTGCCCGCGGGCGGTTGATGCCTAAATGTCAGTCAGGAATCGATCCAGACCTTGTTCCACTGGTGGTAACTGGTCGGATGGCCTTCATAACCCTTGATCTTATCGCTGGTTGCAGTCATCACCGAACGGAAGAACGGCTGGATCATGATGGCATCGTCCTGCAGACGTTTTTCGACTTTCGCCATGATCTTGCGGCGTTTGTCGATATCGACAGTCGATTCAGCCTGGGTCAGCAAGTCATCGAATTCCTTGCTGGCATACTTGGCTTCGTTCCACGGCACACCGGTCCGATAAGCGACGCCAAGCAGCATGGTCGCCAACGGCCTGTGCGTCCACACCGTCAGGATGAACGGTGCCTTGTCCCAGACATCCCAGTACTGGGCCGACGGCATGACATTAACGTTCAGGTTGATCCCGGCTTCGGCAAGGTTTTGCTTCAGCACAACAACCTGATCGGTTTCCCACTGGCCGTCGGTGTTGCCGACATTACAGGTAATTTCGAGACCATCGCCGTGCCCGGCATCGGCTAACAGTTGCTTGGCCTTGCCGACGTTGCGCTTGACCTTGGGTATCGCCGTGTAATCGGGCTGACAGGCGCAGACATGATGGTTTTCGGCGACCTGGCCACGGCCCTGATGGGCGGTTTGCAGCATTTGCTCGTTATTGGCCGCCAGTTGCATGGCCTTACGGACGCGAATGTCGTCGAATGGGGCCGCAGTGCCTTGGATACGCATACAGCCGGTTTGTGCCGTCGTGACATCATGAACGACAACCCCTGGCATGGTTTGGGCGGCACCCAGTAGCGTCAAGTCGAGGTTGTAGGTGGCATCGACCTGGCCCGACACCAACGCGGCAAGCGAGGCAGAGCCGTCCGTTCCGGTGTCGATGTATTGGATTTCGTCGAGCAGCGGCTCTTCGCCCCAGTACTTGAAGCCACCGCCACGGCGTTTCAGGATAGCGATTTCACCGACCCTGAATTCGGTCAACGTATAAGGGCCGGTGCCAAGTTCCGGAGTCTTGGTAATGTTGGCGCCCTTTTCGGCGAAGCTGCGATGCAGGATCACCGCCGGGTAATGATACATTTTTTCGGGGATCGACAGATCCGGCGATGTCAGGTGAATGCGAACGGTATATTTGTCGACCTTCTCGACGGAGCCATCGATCATACGTTTGACCTTGGTCGGCTTGCCATCTTTGTCTTTACCGTCGACTTCCTGGAGCATGGTGTTGAGCATACCGACCATGGAAGAACCGACATTGGGGTCGAGCCAGCGCTTGATGTTGGCGATAACATCGTCGGCGGTCAATTCGTCGCCGTTGCCGAACATGACGCCCTTACGGATATGGAACGTCCATGTTTTCAGGTCGTCCAAGGGCACCCACTTTTCCGCAAGCAAGGGACGCGTGACGTTATCGGCCCCGGTGATCGTCAGGTATTCGGCCATCTGCCGCGTCACGTTGGATTTTTGCACCCAGTCGAAAACCGCCGGGTCGGACATGTCCTGAACCGCCATGGCGCAGCGGATGACACCGCCTTTTTTCGGGGTCGCGGCTTCGGCGCTGGAGATCAGGCTCGGCAGTTTAACGTCAAAGGTTTCGGCAAATGTATAGGCGGCGGCGGCGCTAAGGCCCAGCAGCGTTGTTGTGCGCAGGAATTCCCTGCGGTCCAGTTCG
>CBFDEA010000274.1:0-3849 GCA_965603695.1 uncultured Rhodospirillaceae bacterium
CGATCATGAGCACGAAGTGACGGCTTTCGAGGCGACGATCTGTCCGTTCGAGGCCGAAGGCTACGATGAGAGCGGTGATGAATGGGTCGAAGGGGTCGAGATGCCGGAAATCATTCATGCCTGGGTGCAGACGTTTGTCGATCGTTATCATGTCGATGTGCCGTTCAAAAAGCGCAAACGCAAACCTTTTGATCCGCGCAAAACACGCAACGAAAGTAGGCCACCGCTCCATGACTGACAAGACGTTTATCAATAGATGGTCGCAAACCAAGCTCGCCGAGAAAGAAAAAATTGTTGAGCCGGAGCAAATCCCTGAGGCGCTAGAGCAATCGGCGACCCTGCCGGTGGCGGTTGAGGGGGCGACGGAAGATATTGAAGATCAAATCCCGCCCGATCTGCCGTCCATCGAGTCCCTGGACGGGGATTCCGATTACAGCGTCTTCATGGGCAAAAACGTGCCCGAAGAAATGGCCCGTCTGGCTTTACGTAAACTGTGGGGCAGCGACCCGGTGTTTGCCAATCTGGACGGCTTGAATGACTACGATGAAGATTATTCGTCCCTGGGAATTGTCAAAACCGTTGTCGAGACGGCATACAAGGTCGGCAAGGGAATCGTCACTGACGAGGAAGCCGAAGTCGAGGAAGACTCCGTAGAACAGTTGCTCGTGGCAGATAATGCGACCGTGGAGGAGGAAGTGGCGGAGGAATCAGAGGCCTCTGCGGATGAGCAACCGGTTCAATTGGCCGATGATTCAGATTTGCCGGTTCCGCATGGTGGAAAAGATTAATATTAGAGGGATATAAAGTAACAGCTTTTGTAAGGGATTTTTCGATATTGACGCTCGCCGAAGCTTGCTTTTTAAAATGATTAAAATTGACAGGTGATCGATAGTCCCCTCATATAAATGGATAAATGGCTCTTTATCTGTTATAGTGTTCCGCCTCAGATAAAGAACAAACAAGCCATAATAATAAAGCCTGGAGGGGCTGTTTATGAGTGAAGGTCTGGGAGGCCAAATCTCACAAAGTGAGAGCGACGACGAGCTTCTTCGCGCCCGTTTTTACGCATTGATATCGACGCTGCTTTCAAAGCCGCCGAGCCCCGAAACCATTGCCATGATCAGTTCTTTGGAAGGCGACGATAGCCCTATGGGCAAGGCGCTTGCCGCTTTGGCGCAGGCCGCCCGCGCGGCCACGCCCGAGGACATTGAAGACGAATTCACCAAACTGTTTTATGGCGTTGGCGCCGGTGGCGAGCTTCTGCCCTATGCCTCGCATTACATGACCGGGCTGCTTTATGACAAGCCGCTTGCCGCCCTGCGCAGTGACCTTGCGCGATTGGGCTTGCAGGGCGATCCGCAGGCAACGGAACCCGAAGATCACATCGCGACAGTGCTTGAAGCCATGCATACGCTTATTCTTGGCCATCGCGGTCCGGACGGCGATGGCTGTCAGCAATCCTTTTTCAGGACCCATCTTTTGCCATGGGCCCCAAGCTTTTTTGCCGACCTTGAAGGGGCCGAAAATGCCTCGTTGTATGCCACCGTCGGTACGATTGGTTTATTGATGATGGACATCGAAGAACAGGCATTTGAAATGGCGGCCTGATGCTCCAGGTCGTAAAGGAACGTTAAATTTTTTCGGCATTAACCGGAATTTAAGTGGGAGAATAAAATGAGTAACCTAAAAACCGATAGCAAAGCAGAACGGCTGCCCAGGCGTGAATTCCTGAAAGGGGCCGTCGTATCGGCTGGCGCGGCCGCGGCCGCCGTCGTCACAGCCGCCCCGAGCACAAGCGAGGCTGGTCAAGTCAGCCCCTCTGCAGCGGGCGGTTATCAGGAAACGGACCATGTCCGTACCTATTATGAGCTGGCACGGTTTTAGGGGGGAGACAGAGCATGTTAATCAAAAAATCCAATGGAACATCGAAAAGTTCGCGCCTAAGTCAGGCTCTTGCCGGGTCCATCGGCGGGGCTATCGATAGGCGGACATTCCTGCGTAACTCCGGCCTTACCGCCGGTGGCGTCGCGCTTGCTTCGGCGGCGACCCTGGGCCATATCCAACCAGCCGCCGCGCAAGCCGCGAGCGGTGATAAGACCAAGCGTATCGCTTCGGTTTGCACCCACTGTTCAGTCGGTTGCGGTGTTATTGCAGAAGTTGAAGACGGTGTCTGGACCGGTCAGGAACCTGACTTCGACAACCCGATCAACCTCGGCAGCCACTGCGCCAAGGGTGCCAGTGTGCGCGAGCATGCCCATAACGAACGCCGCCTGAAATATCCGATGAAACTGGAAGGCGGCAAATGGAAACGCGTCTCCTGGGAAGATGCGATCAGCCAAATCGGCGACAAGATGCTCGATATCCGCAAGACTTCCGGCCCGGATTCTGTCTATTGGCTGGGCTCGGCCAAGTTCAGCAATGAGCAGGCCTACTTGTTCCGTAAATTCTATGCCTTCTGGGGCTCCAATAACGGTGACCATCAGGCCCGTATCTGTCATTCCACGACGGTTGCCGGTGTCGCCAACACCTGGGGCTACGGGGCGATGACCAACTCGTACAACGACATTCACAATTCCAAGGCGATGTTCCTGATCGGCTCTAACCCGGCCGAGGCACATCCGGTTGCTCTACAACATATTCTTAAAGCCAAGGAACAAAATAACGCCGCCCTGATTGTGCTTGATCCACGCTTTACCCGCACGGCGGCCCATGCCGATGAATATGTCCGCTTCCGTCCCGGCACCGATGTTGCCCTGATATGGGGCATCCTGTGGCATGTCTTCGAAAACAGCTGGGAAGACAAAGAGTTCATCCGCCAGCGCGTTTGGGGGCTGGAAGAGGTCAAGAAGGAAATCAAGAAGTGGACGCCTGAGGAAACCGAACGGGTTACCGGCGTTCCAGGCTCGCAATTGAAGCGTGTCGCCCGGATCATGGCCAACAACCGGCCCGGTACCTTCATCTGGTGCATGGGTGGCACCCAGCACACCAACGGTAATAACAACACCCGGGCGTACTGTATTTTCCAACTTGCCCTTGGCAACATGGGTAAAGCCGGTGGCGGTGCCAACATTTTCCGCGGCCACGACAATGTCCAGGGGGCGACCGATTTCTGCATCCTGTCGCATTCGCTGCCTGGTTATTACGGCCTTGCGACTGGTTCCTGGAAGCATTGGGCTCGTGTCTGGGATGTCAATTACGATTGGTTGAAGGGCCGCTTCGCGACCCAGAAGCTAATGGAATCAAAGGGTATTCCGGTTTCGCGTTGGATTGACGGTGTTCTCGAAAAGAAAGAAAACATCGACCAGCCTGACAATGTTCGGGCCATGGTTCTTTGGGGCCATGCGGTCAACTCGCAGACCCGCCTTCCGGAAATGAAGACGGCGATGGAGAAGCTCGATCTGATGGTCATCATCGATCCGGTGCCGACCTTCGCGGCGGTCATTCCCGATCGTCAGGACGGCGTCTATGTCTTGCCGGCTTGTACGCAGTACGAAACCTATGGCTCGGTGACGGCGTCCAACCGTTCCCTGCAATGGCGCGACAAGATCATCGAACCTGCGTTCGAATCGAAGCCTGACCATGAAATCATGTACATGTTCGCCAAGAAGTTCGGCATTGAAAAAGAGATGTTCAAGAAGATCAAGGTCAATGGCAACGAACCCCTTGTCGAAGATATCACCCGCGAATTCAACGGCGGCATGTGGACCATCGGTTATACCGGCCAGTCGCCGGAACGCATGAGAAAGCAGATGGCCAACAAGATCACCTTCGATCGGACTACCCTGCAAGCGCGTGGCGGTCCGTGTGACGGGGAATATTACGGCCTGCCGTGGCCGTGCTGGGGAACGC
>CBFDEA010000275.1:0-3842 GCA_965603695.1 uncultured Rhodospirillaceae bacterium
GTTGGCTTTGCGAAATTTGTTTTTCGACAATATCGGTCGGACTGTGGAAGAAGACGATGCTTTCCTCAAAGGCGCTGAGGATAAGGCCGGCGGCGGCGGCAATCAGTAAAAATGCCAGGCCGACGAAGGTCAGTCTTTTATGTTTTCTTTTCACCCGGCTCTTCCTTTATTGATACTTCGAGACTTTGCAGTGTCGCCTCGTTCTGACGCAGCATGCGCAGGCTGACAACCAGCATGACGATCATCACCGCGGCGGTGAGCCCGTAGCTCGGCCATATGTAGGCACCATATCCGCCCATATCGAAAAATTCATTGATGGCGCTCATATTCTTAAATTTCCCATCTTTTAACCGTGAACCTGTTTCAGGCGTGCAATGCGAATCTTGTTGCCGATGATTTCTGCCCGGATGCGGATCAGCAGCACCCACAGGTAATAGGTGGTGAATGCCACCGCCATTAACAACAGCGGCCACAACATCGAGGCATCAATAGAAGGCCCGCCCATCTTCATGACACTGGCGGGTTGATGCAGGGTATTCCACCAATCGACAGAGAATTTTATGATCGGCACGTTGATAAAGCCAACCAGAACCAGAATCGACGACGCCTTGGTGCCGCGTGTCGGATCATCGAAAGCGTTAACCAGGGCGATATAGCCCAGGTAAAGGAACAACAGCACCAACATCGAGGTCAGGCGCGCGTCCCAGACCCACCAGGTGCCCCACATGGGTTTGCCCCAAAGCGAGCCCGTGAACAGCGAAAGAAAGGTGAAGCAGGCACCGATCGGCGCCGTCGCCTTGGCCGCCACATCGGCCAACGGGTGCTTCCAGATCAGGCCGACGGCGGCGGCGATGGCCATACTCGAATAACAGAACATCGCCATCCAGGCAGTCGGCACATGGACATACATAATGCGCACACTGTTGCCTTGTTGATAATCGGCGGGCGAACTGAATAATCCAAGGTACAGCCCGGCCCCGGCAAGGAGTATGGTGGCCCACGCCATCCACGGCTGGACGGCGCTGGCGATGCGCAAAAATCGGGTCGGATTGGCAAAACGGTGCAGCATTTTAATCTCTAAATCAGGTTCCCAGGAAGAACGGTTTTAACGGTTGGCATTGCAAATGTCACGTTTAGCCTCATTCGATGGCCTGCCTGACACCCGCCGCCGCCGCCCATGGACACAGCGCAAGTGAACCCAACAGGAAAGCGCCGAGGATCAGCAGTTGCGCATTGGCCGCAAAACCACCGATGACGGCGTCGATGGCACTGACGCCAAAAATAAGCACCGGAATATAAAGCGGCAAAATCAGCAGCGCCAAAAGGACACCGCCACGACGCGAACCGAGGATCAGCGACGCGCCAACCGCCCCGATCAGGCTTAGAGACGGCGTCCCCAGCAGCAGCGCCACAATCAGCATCGGGAAGCCTTCGGCGTTCATGTTCAGCAGCACCGCCAGCAGCGGCGCTGCGACAATCAACGGCAGGCCGGTGGTCAGCCAGTGAGCCGCGACTTTCGCCAGGACCACCACTTCCAGGGCGATTGGCGAAAGGCTTAAAAGTTCCAACGAGCCGTCTTCGTAATCGGTCTGAAACAATCTTTCCAGCGACAGCATGGATGCCAGCAACGCCGCCACCATGATCACCCCGGCGGCAATGCGGGCCAAGATGTTGGGTTCGGGGCCGACGCCGAAGGGAAACAGCACGACGGCGATGACGAAGAACATCACCACCATCATGTTATCCATACCCTGGCGGCTCGCCAGATGCAGATCACGTTTAAGGATCGCCATAAAACCGCTCATCAGGCGCACGCCATCTTGTCTTGCCCGAGAGCAAAGTCGGCCAGGTCGAGAACGTCAAATGTCTTGAGGTTGATATCCGAATGGGTCGAGATGACGACCATGCCGCCACCTTCCCGGTGCCGGGCGATGATCGCCTCAAGACCGGCGATGGTCTCCTTATCGAGGGCCGTCGTCGGCTCGTCGAGCAACCACAAAGGGGCCGGGGCGGCCAGGATGCGGGCCAGATTGACCCGGCGCTTTTGCCCGGCCGAAAGAAAGCGTCCGGGAACATCGGCCAGATGGGCGATGCCAAAGGCATCAAGCGCCGCCAATATGGAGGCCTGTGCATCGGCCTTGCCAACCCGTAGGGAAGCCCAGAAAGCGACGTTTTCGGTGACACTGAGTACCGGCTTGACGGCATCATGATGGCCGACATAGTGCAGACGACCGCCGTGGGCCTCTGGATCTTCGCTGATTGCCTCGTTATCCCAGCTTAATGTTCCCGAGGCCTGCGCCAGCAGTCCCGTCATCAGCCGCAGCAGGCTCGACTTGCCGCTACCGTTAGGACCAATCAATACCAGTGCGCCGCCGGCATTCAGGCTGAAGTCGAGGCCGCTGAAGACGGTCCGCTCGCCTCGTACACAAATCAGGTTCTGGCCGGCAAAAACGCTCATGGAAATCCCGAAGCAAAAGAAACGTTGGGCAGAAGGTATCTTAAAAAGTCTCCACCTAAAAAGAAAAAGTCGACCGAACCACAGAGGAGCTGAGTTCGGCCGACAGGTTGAGGCTCTATTGCCCCTTGAGGGACCAGAGAGGGGGGTCTCTGGGTGTGCGGATTGGGATGCCGCACAATCAGCATTTAAAGGGGGGACTGTGGCGACTTTATGACTCATTTGCTGCAAAATAAGGCAAAATTGTGTTTTCATGTAACAAGGAGTAACCAGGTGATTAAGCCGGAATTGAGGGAGCCTGTGAAGTGTGGAAAATTTATAGAACGGAGAACCTGTGAACGACGAAAACAATAACGCCGACTCCGTTTCGTTCGACTCCCGGGTCCTGGTGGTCGAAGACGAGGAAGTAAACCGCTTCGTCGCCTGCGGAATCATGGCATCGATCGGTATCGCGCCTGATTTGGCAGAAAGTGGCGCCGAGGCATTGGCGAAAGTCGCCAACCACCACTACGATCTGATTTTCATGGACGTCCAAATGCCCGAAATGGATGGCCTTGAGACGACCGCGCTTATTCGTAAACGCTTACTTGACGATGGTCGCAGGCATATCCCGATCATCGCCCTGACCGCCTTTGCACTTAATGGAGAACGAGAGCGCTTTCTTGAAGCCGGTATGGACGATTACATGACCAAGCCCCTGATGAGAGACAACCTGATCGATATGCTCAAGCGTTGGCTCGACGGACGTGACGACGCGCAGCCGAACCAGGACCGGCAGCATATTCAGGCACCATCCGATGGTCCGCTGGACGCCGCCAGATTTGCCGAACTTAAGCAGTCGATGCGTTCAGTCCCCGGCGGCTTGCGGAATGTCCTGGAGAGTTTCCAGGAAAGCCTTGTCAGGTTGCCGGCCGCCATGGCCGTGGCTATCGATAACAAAGATATTGAGGCGCTTTACCGTGCCGCCCATTCGCTTAAGTCAAATAGCGCCGCTGCCGGCGCTTTGAAACTCTCGGCACTTTCTGCGGACCTTGAAAATCTGGCCGATAAGGAAAGGACGGAGGAAATCGAAACCATCTTTTTGCAGATAGAAACCGAAATTGATCGTGTTAAAGTAGCGCTCAAAGCAAAGTTAATGGATATATCGAGGTAATTTTGCATGAACATCAATGAATTCGCCAACCTGACCGCCTTGATTATTGACGACGAATCCATGATGCGCGCCTTGTTGGCTGGCTTGCTCCATGAGATTGGCTTTGCCAAGACTGTGGACGCAGAGGACGGCGCCCAAGCCTTTCGCGTCCTTAAAGACAATCCCAACATAGACATCGTTATCTGTGATTTGGAAATGCCAATTATTGGCGGATTGGAGTTCGTTGAAATGCTG
>CBFDEA010000276.1:0-3842 GCA_965603695.1 uncultured Rhodospirillaceae bacterium
TGGCCAGATTGACCACGGCATGGCGAAAAACTTCCGGGCCCGACATCCGCAGATGGCCGACAGTTTGGGTCGTCGATGGGCCACCATCGACATAAAGTAAATTGCCATAACGGCCATCGGAATGCAGGTGCGTCGAGAGCACGCCACCTGGCTTTTCGGTTTTTTCCAAAACCACAGCCCCACCGCCGTCACCAAACAGGACACAGGTTGAGCGGTCTTCCCAGTCGAGAATACGCGAAAATGTTTCGGCCCCGATGACCAGAACCCGTTCGGCCTGCCCTGCCTTGATGAAATTATCGGCCGTCGCCAAGGCATAGATAAAACCGGAACAGACGGCCTGAATATCAAAGGCGGCACCGTGGGTCATGCCAAGCAGGGCCTGAACCTTGGTTGCCGTTGATGGGAAGGTATTGTCGGGGGTCGCCGTCGCCAACACGATAAGGTCGATGTCGGCGATGCTCAGACCGGCCGCATCCATGGCGCGAAGCGCTGCCTGATGGGCAATATTAGCCGTCGTTTCACCGTCGGCGGCAATATGACGTTCGCGAATACCCGTGCGCTCAACGATCCATTCGTCGGACGTATCGACGGTTTTGGCCAACTCGGCATTGGTTAGAGTGCGTTCGGGAAGATAAGACCCGGTGCCTGTGATCCGCGACCTGATTGTCATGACCCCGTTGAGGCCTCTGGGTGCATCTCGTCGAGATGGGAGAGGTCTTCCCTAATAACATCGTTGAGGCCGTCGGAGATCAGCTCGACGGCAACATCAAGGGCGTTGGCGAAGCCAAAGGGATCGGTGCCGCCATGGCTCTTGATGCAAATTCCGTTGAGACCAAGGAACATGGCACCGTTATAGCGCCTGGGATCAATCCGGTCCTTGAATTTAGTCAGTGAACTTTTAGCCAGCATCGCCCCGATTTTCGACATCGTCGAATCCATTAAGGCCTCTTTGAGGAAGTTGCTGAACATCCGTGCTGTACCTTCAGCCGTTTTCAGGGCGATGTTGCCGGTGAAACCGTCGGTGACGACCACGTCGACCGTGCCTTTGCAAATATCGTCGCCTTCGACAAAACCATGGAAACGTATCGGCAGGTTGATTTCCTGCATCATGGTTGCGGCATGATGCAGTTGTTCGTGGCCTTTGACTTCTTCGGAGCCGATGTTGAGGATACCGATGGACGGCTGCTCTATGCCAAGCACCTTGCGGGCATAGGCTTCGCCCATGACGGCAAACTGAACAAGGTTATCAGTGTCGCACTGAACATTGGCGCCAAGGTCCAAAATAATGCAATCGCCGCGCATGGTCGGAAAGTTTTTGGCGATGGCCGGACGGTCGATGCCGGGCAGCGTCTTCAGGACGAATTTTGCCATCGCCATAAGCGCGCCGGTATTGCCTGCCGAGACGATGCCCGCAGCTTCCCCGTCATGGACCGCGTTGATGGCCAGGCGCATGCTTGAATTGCGTCCAGAACGTAAGGCCACACCGGCCTTTTCGTCGTTGGAAACGACATCATCGGTATGACGAATCTGGCACACATCACGCAGGCCCGGTTCCTTATCGAGAAGCGGGTTTAATTGTTTCTCGTCGCCGAACAGCAGGAAATCGACATGCGCCATACGCTTTCGCGCAAGGCTAATGCCATCCACGACCATGCCTGGGGCATTGTCACCACCCATGGCGTCAAGAGAAAGCGTTAAACGCGTACTCACGGATTTGTCCTTGTGCAGTGGTCAGATAACCAGGAGACAGCCAAGACAGGATTAGGCTGCGTCGCCGGTTTCCATGACTTCGCGGCCTTTGTATTGACCACACGATGCGCAGACGTGATGTGGGCGTTTCAGTTCGCCGCATGCGGAGCATTCTTCATAGGAAGCGCCTTTGAGCGCGTCATGGGAACGACGCATGTTGCGACGCGATTTAGAAATTTTCTTTTTAGGGACAGCCATTTTCAGTTCTCTCGGTTACGCTTAAGATTGAGCGAAGCGCTGTTACATAAAGAATAAATGCCACAGGAGCAAGCCGCTTCACGGAAAATTACAATTTCTTTTTTAGCTGCTCAAGAACAGCGAAGGGATTAATCCTCTCCACGCCATCATCAAAGTCCCCGGCACTTGATAAACCTTCGAAGCGGGCATCCGCCGCACGGGGAAAAGGATCGATCTCCAATGATAACTGTTCAGCCACACATTCGCCAAGATCAAAACCACCATCGCTCATGGGATCGGGCGGTTCGGGGGCGTCGTCATCAACACTCGAGACAGCGGGTTCACTGTCCCATTCTGGCTCAGTATCACTGCCAAGGTAAAGTTTTGCCGATGCACTGAACAGGCGATCAAAGGAGAATTTAATGTTATTTTCCAATGGTTTACCAGTAACAACGCACTGCTGGACATAGTCAGCGCTGCAATCGCAATGAACGGCCACCAGATCCGACGATTGTCTGGCTACCACGGCCTTGACCTTCAAACTGTCGAGGCTTAACAAATCCAGGCGCGCGGCAAGAGCGGTGCGTTGCTCGGCATCGGCGCGCAGATCGAAAGTCTTTTCGGCTTCTTTCAGATTGTCACAATTGACGAAAAAACTGAATTCCGGAGGTGTATTCATGGCTAATTTACGGCTCCAATTCGGGCGGGTCTGAGAATTCAAGCTCTCCGTTTAGCATATTTTTTATGTCACAGGCATCAAGACGGGCCGATTCGCGACGCATATAAGCGGCAATAACAGCCAGATTCTCTTGGGATGTCTCATTTTCGCGGAACAGGTTGCGCTCAAGGGCTGCGATCAAATCCGTATCATCGTCCTTGGCAAGCCCCAGGTCATAGGATTCGAGTCTGCCATAAAAGGCTTTGGCCATCTTTTTGACCCTTGTCAGCACCCCCATATCGCCGATTCCCAGTTCCCGTAGATTCAGGTCGATATCGTTGAACATATAGTCGAACAAGGCCTGTGACAGTTTGCGAGAAAGCTCGACATCGGTTTTCATGCGCCGTATGACGAGGATCATATGCAAGGAGATCAAGTCGAAACGGCCATCGACGGTATCGGCGACGCCCAGGTCACGGTAAAAGGCAGGATGGCGCGCCTGTGCGACGATAATTTGATATAGTTTGTGGGCCGTATTCTTCTCTTGGGAAAAAGAGAAAAATTTCTTCAGGATACTCATAATGCTATCAGGCTTCGGTTGGAGTCATTTATCATGTACTATTGGGCCTCGGATGCAGTATAGACGCACCCTGTCGGATTAATCGGGGCCAAGTAATAATGTCCATATCAAAACCTTCAAAGCTTTTATTTTCATTTGGCCTGATAGCGCTGCTTGCTGCTTGTACGCCGAAGATAGATGTGCGCGGGAATTTCCCCGATCCGGAACGCCTGGCCGAGATCGCGCCCGGCGAGCAATCACGCATCGAGGTCGAGGAAATCCTTGGAACCCCCTCAACGATTGCCATTTTCGATCAGGAAACCTGGCTCTATGTATCGCAACGCACAGAGACCCTCGCCTTCTTCGAGCCAGAGGTCAAAGAACGAAAAGTCGTCATCCTGAAATTTGATAAAGACGGCATCGTCAGCATGGTCGAAACCCTGAGCGCGGAAGACGGCAAACGAATCGAGCCTATTGATCGCAAGACGCCCACCGCCGGTAACGAATTCACCCTGATTGATCAGTTGTTCGGAAACCTCGGCCGCTTTAACTAATAATCGAACAGACGCAATAAAAAATCCCCGGAAGGCGCACCTTCCGGGGATTTTTTTGTGTCTTGATCGTTTCTGAGCTAGGACAGAATAGCCAGCATCAGGATCGCCACGATGTTGATGATCTTGATCATCGGGTTGATGGCGG
>CBFDEA010000277.1:0-3833 GCA_965603695.1 uncultured Rhodospirillaceae bacterium
ACCAGGACCACGCCGATGACATCGTCGGGGCCGACACCGGCATCTTCCATGACCGCCTTGCAAATGCTTTGGGTGCGGGCGACCAGGCTTTCGACCAGTTGATCGAAGGTCGCGCGGTCCAGGGAATGGCGGGTCCGCACGTCATTGATATCGAGCACCCACTCGCCGCTATCGGCATCGCTCAGACATTCCTTGGCCAGCCTTGCGGTCATCAGCGCCATCTTGACTTCACTGCCGGTCAGTTGTTTCTCGTCGACCCGGTCTTTGAGGAAATGCTCGGCGATGGCGTGATCGAAATCATCACCGCCGAGGGCCGCGTCGCCGCCGGTCGCGAGCACCTGAAAGACGCCTTTCTCCATGCGCAGGATTGAAATATCGAAGGTTCCGCCACCGAGATCGTAAACCGCGTAAACGCCTTCGGCATCGCGGTCCAGGCCGTAAGCCAGGGCCGCAGCGGTCGGCTCGTTGACCAGCCGCAGGACTTCAATACCGGCAAGCTTGGCTGCGTCCTTGGTGGCGTTGCGGGCGGCATCGTCAAAATAAGCCGGCACCGTGATCACCGCCTGATCGACGATATAGCCGAGATGTTCCTCGGCCCTTTCCTTCAGGGCGCTGAGAATATCGGCGGAAATTTTGACCGGCGTCAGCTTGTGCCCGGCGACGTTGAGGCGGACCATGCCGGTTTCGCCTTCGGGTTGCGGGTCGATATCGAAGGGCAGCACACCGGCCAGCGCCTTGATGTCTTCGACGCCGCGGCCCATCAGCCGTTTGATCGAACCGACGACACATTCCGGGCGATCGAGCAGCAAATTGCGCGCCATGCCGCCGACAATCGCCGAGCCATCGGGGGCATAGGCGACGACCGATGGCACCAACGCCTTGCCGTCGGCGTCGCGCAGGACTTCCGACTTGCCGGCGGAACTAGCGGCGACGACTGAATTCGTCGTGCCCAGATCGATGCCGATAGCGAGACGCCCGTCAGCCGCGTGCGGGGCCGGGGTTGCCCCGGGTTCGTGAATTTGCAGGAGAGTCGCCATCTTTAATCAGACCAACTTTTTTCTGTGGATGCGGGTTTCTTCGGCCAGCTTTTTTAAATATTTCAGGCGCGTTGTCAATTTGCACGCGCCTTCGATGTCATCATCTGCGAACAGGGTCGAAAGCTGCGCGATGCAAAGGCCGATATCGTCCTCGGCACGGGCCGACAGGGCATCGACCTCGGCCACCGTTTCGGCGTCGGCCAGGGCCTCGCGAAGCTCCATGGTCTCCATCAAGAGATCCTGATCGTTGACCAGGTTGCAACCTTCGGGCAACACCGCCATGCCGCGCAGGTGGACCAGATAGTCGGCCCGGCGCAAGGGTTCTTTGAGGGTCTCGTAGGCATCGTTGATGGCCGTCGCCTGAAGCTGGCTGATCGCCTTTTCCCTGGGTGAGCGGGTAACGAAACGATCCGGATGAAGACGCCGTTGCAGATCGAAATAAAGTTGGTCGAGGGCGGCCACATCAACGTCGAAGGTAACCGCCAGACCGAGCCTGAGGAAATGATCGAGTTGCCCCGGCGGTTGCACGGCGCCGCACGTTTCGCACAGCGGATTAACCCGCGCGACAGGGCCCTTACACGACCAACAGGCAATAACACCGGCTTCCTGCGCGCGTGCTTTCTCAAGTGCGTTATCACGGCCTTCCATGGGGCGTTCGTTTTCCTTCGAGACAACATGGGACCGTTCCTTACTTTAAGGAAACGGTCCCATTTAATTCAACATTTCTCAGGCTTTATACGTGGAAAGATTCACCACAGCCGCAGCGACCTTTTTCGTTGGGGTTAGAGAACACGAAACCGGATTCCAGCTTGTCTTCAACGTAGTCCATTTCGGTACCAATAATAAACATCGTCGCCTTCGGATCGATCAGAATGGTGACGCCCTTGTCCTCAAGGATTTCATCGAACGGCCCCTTCTCGTCGGCGAATTCAAGGGTGTATGACATTCCCGAACAGCCCTTGGTGCGGACCCCGATACGGATTCCCGCAGACTCCTTGCCACGCCCGTCGAGCAGGGCCTGAACCTGCTTGGCGGCGGCGTCGCTGACGCTCATCATTGCCGGACGTTCGTTCATCTTATTGGTGTCTCCATCTTGGACTTTAGTTACTCGGCGGCTTCGCTTTTAGACTGTTTCTTCGATTTATAATCCGATATCGCCGCTTTGATAGCATCCTCGGCCAAAACCGAGCAATGAATCTTGACCGGCGGCAGGGC
This sequence comes from uncultured Rhodospirillaceae bacterium, assembly GCA_965603695.1. GTDB lineage: Bacteria > Pseudomonadota > Alphaproteobacteria > Rhodospirillales > JABHCV01 > JACNJU01. Next base: position 2,253 of record CBFDEA010000277.1, read on the forward strand.
CAGTTCCTGGGCAATATCAGTGTTCTTGATTTCCGCCGCTTCATCAAGACTTTTCCCTTTAACCCACTCGGTCACAAGCGAGCTTGAGGCGATTGCCGAGCCGCAGCCGAAGGTCTTGAATTTGGCATCTTCGATGATGCCGTCTTCACTGACCTGGATCTGCAATTTCATGACATCGCCGCATGCCGGTGCGCCGACAAGGCCGGTGCCGACGCCGCTGTCATCCTTGTCGAGGATGCCAACGTTGCGGGGGTTTTCGTAGTGATCAAGCAACTTGTCGCTATAAGCCATTTTGTCTTTCTCCGTTAGAATGCCTGAGGAAATACCCGGCAATAATCAAATTTTTAATGGTCGGCCCATTCGATGGATTTAATGTCGATGCCTTCCTGCGCCATGTCCCAAAGCGGGCTCATCTCGCGCAGACGCGTCACCTCGGTGGCGATTTTCTCGACGGCGTAATCGACTTCCTCTTCCGTCGTGAAGCGGCCAAGACCGATACGCAGCGAGGTATGGGCAAGCTCTTCCTCTACGCCTAAGGCGCGCAGCACGTAAGACGGCTCAAGCGAGGCCGAGGTACAAGCCGAACCACTGGAAACGGCGAGATCGTTAACACCCATCATCAGGCCCTCGCCCTCGACATAAGCGAAACTGAGGTTCAGGTTGCCGGGGATGCGGTGTTCCAGATCGCCGTTCAGGTAGACTTCGCTAAGCCGCTCATTGATGCCCGCATGGAAGCGCTCACGCAGCATTTTCAGGCGCTCGGCCTCGGCACCCATTTCCTTTTGGGCAATCGCACAGGCCTCGCCCAAACCGACGCAAAGCGGTGTCGGCAGGGTCCCCGAACGCATGCCGCGTTCCTGGCCACCGCCATTAATCATGGCGACCAGCCGGACCCGGGGACGGCGGCGCACGTAAAGCACACCGATGCCCATGGGGCCATAAAGCTTGTGGCCGGAAATGCTCATAAGGTCGATGTTCATGTCATCGACATCAAGCGGGATTTTGCCCGCCGCCTGGGCCGCGTCGGTATGAAAAAAGACGCCATTCTCGCGGCACAACGCGCCGATTTCCTTGATTGGCTGAATGACACCGATCTCATTATTAACCGCCATGATCGACACCATCAGCGTCTTGTCGGTCATCGCCGCAGCCAGCTTATCAAGCTCGATCAGGCCGTTCTGCTGAACCGGCAGATAGGTAATGTCGAAGCCATCCTGTTCGAGATGACGGCAGGTATCGAGCACGCACTTGTGTTCGGTGACACAGGTGATGATGTGATTTTTCCGGTCTTTGTAAAAACGCCCGACGCCCTGCAGGGCCAGGTTGTTGGACTCGGTCGCCCCGGAGGTGAAAATAATTTCCTTCGGGCTGGCTCCGATAAGCGCCGCGATCTGGGCCCGCGCCACTTCAACCACATCTTCGGCGTCCCAGCCGTAGTGATGGGTTCTCGAATGGGGATTGCCGAAACGTTCGGAAAAGAACGGCAACATTTTTTCGACCACCCTGGGATCGGTCGGTGTCGTCGCCTGGTAATCCAGATAGAGAGGCTTGTCTTTACTCCAGTGGCCTTTTGTCGTGCTC
>CBFDEA010000278.1:0-3816 GCA_965603695.1 uncultured Rhodospirillaceae bacterium
GATGTCCGGGTCCTGATGGGACATGAAAAGGTGTTTGACGATTTCAATGGGAACCTTGTCGGTCAGGGCCGCCAGCATGGGAGGAAAAATTTCGACCCCGCCGGGATCAAGAATGATCGCCTGATCGCCCGAGGTAATAACGATCTGGTTTGTGTCGATAATATTTTCCGGTTTTTCCGGATCTTGCCCGAAAGCCAACCATGTATTCCCACGGTTATTATATAGGGTATGAGAAATCATTGCATCGCCTCATTCGACAGTTGGCCCAGATTTACCTGGGCATTGAGTTGTAATATTTTGCCAACGTTGTCAGCGTCGCGAATGGACCCGCCAGCGGCTTCACACATAATACGAAGTTCAGAAGCGAAATCGCGCATGGTCTTGGCTACCTGTTCAAATTCCGCTTCGTAGGCACCAGCGCTGGAAGCCTCAATGGCAATGTTGGTGGCGATCGAACCGGCCTGCGACATTACTTTTGATACGGCATTTGCTTCCATAGATAAGCTTTCTACGCTTTCGATCATGCCATCGACATTGATCATAAGATCGGTAAGTTTGGTTTTGCGGGATTGTGAAATTCTATGAACGCAGTTCCCGCCAAATTCACCCTTAACTTTTTTAAGTTTGGTACCTGCACGGTCAATCAGTTTGAGCTGCTGAAGGGTGCGCAAGGCGCTGGCACTATTGTTATAAGTATTTGACTTCAAGCTGAGCATGCCCTGCTCGATACTGGCAAGCCGGTTAACCAGTTCGCGGGTGTATTGGGTCAACGCCCGGACAGCACTGCCGTGCTCACCGGCCCGGCCTGCCGCAAGTTCGGCGTTAAGAGACAAAATACGCATGTTTTCCGACAATTCGCCAAGTTTCGAGAAAGATTGAAAGGCGAACAAACACTTTGAAAACAAAGCATTAGAATCGGACTGGATGTGCTCCAACGGTGTTTGAGCTAAACGCGCAAGCGGTCTTGAATGTTCAGTTTCTTGCATTTCCACCACGCATACTCCCTGTCGGCGGGTCATTATCACGTACTTGCTCATATATATAGTATTTTCGACTAAACAACATAAGCATTCGTTTTTATTCATTTCCCCATCGGATAACCGGGAACGGACCCTGCCTAGCACGTCCGTCCTGGCCCGATGGTTCCCACGGTCCTTAAACCACGGCGGCGCGAAAGCCACAACCGGATCCAAAAAAAGGAACGATCGAGGACGCTTGAAGAACTTTTAAGCGTCTTAACCACTTAACTTCAATAGAAATAAGGAGAATGATATGTCGACAACTGTCGAACTGTCTTTCATTAAACACTTCCAGGCGGAAGTCCATATGCAGTATCAGCGTATGGGCTCGAAGCTGCGCAACACCGTGCGCACCAAGGATACGATTGTCGGTTCCTCGACGACCTTCCAGAAGGTCGGCAAGGGTACGGCCTCGACCAAGGCGCGCCACGGCAAGGTGCCAGTGATGAACGTCGACCACACGCCGGTCGAATGTGCGCTCTATGTCTATTATGCCGGTGACTGGGTCGATCAGCTCGATGATCTGAAGACCAACATTTCCGAGCATACAGTCGTCGCCAGGGCCGGCGCTTACGCGCTTGGCCGCAAGACCGACGAGTTGATTATCGGTCAGCTTGACACCTCGACCAACTACGCCGGTACCGGTGTCGATGGCCTGACCAAGGCCAAGGTTCTCAGCGCCTTTGAAATGCTGGGTGACGCCGACGTTCCTGATGATGGTGAACGTTATGCCATCGTCGGCTGGAAACAGTGGAGCGACCTTTTGGGTATCGCCGAATTCGCCAACGCCGACTATGTCGGTGATGACGTTTTGCCGTGGAAAGGGACTCAGGCCAAGCAATGGTTGGGGGCTCTGTGGATTCCCCACTCCGGCCTGACCAAGACCGCGGATGTGCGCTATTGCTACTGGTATCACAAGTCTTCCATCGGCCATGGTATTGGCTCGGAGGTCAAGACCGACGTGACCTGGCATGGCGACCGCGCTGCCCATTTCATTAACAACTCGATGAGTCAATTCTCGTGCTGGAACGCGGGCGATCCCAACCTGCAAAAGATCACCGCCGTGAGCCCGAAAAACCGCGTCTTCCAGACCTGCATTCGCATTGCCCGGCGGGCCGCATCGGGGGCGCTCGACGATCCCACCGGTGGCGCCACCCATTACCACACCAAGGGCGTCAATCCGCCGTGGGCGCGGGCCAAAGCGCCGTCGGTCGAGATCGGCAACCATCTTTTTTATGGCAATATCGAATAAGGAGTTAAGCCCATGTTACCCGCAATCATCGGGCCGCTGATCGGCGGCCTGTTCGGACTGATCGACAAATCCGTCGAAGACAAAGACCAGGCGACCAAAATCAAGGCCAACCTGCAAACGATGGTGCTGACCGGCCAGATCAAGGAGATCGAGGCGGCGGCCCAGGTCATCGCCGCCGAAGCCCAGGGCGATAGCTGGCTGCAACGCAACTGGCGACCGCTGCTGATGTGCCTGTTCGGCGTGATCATCGCCAACAACTACCTAATCGTGCCGTTGCTCGGCACCCCCATGGCCGACATCCCACCGGATATGTGGGAGCTGCTAAAGCTCGGCATCGGTGGCTATGTCGTTGGCCGCTCGGTCGAAAAGGGTGTCAAGGTGTGGAAGGGAGATGGATCATGACAACCCATCATCGCCGCTACATCCCCGACCGTCTCGGTCGTCTGGGCCAGGGCGAATGGATTGACGAACCGACCCCCTTCGGCCGCTTGCCTGAGGCCGGCAAGGAACAACCGTTCGATCTGTCGAAACCTTTCGACCTCAGCAAAACCGTCGGTAATGGCGGCAACAATGGGCGCGCCGATGTCGCCAAGATCGAGACCCTGCTCGGCCTCGCGGGCACCCTGGATTTAAAGAAAACAGACGGCCCCACCGGCTACGCCGGCCAGCGCTTGCTTGACGCGATCCGAACTTACCAGAAACACAACGGCCTGAGCGTCGATGGTCGCCTCAATCCCGGCGGCCAGACCCTGCAAGCGCTGGCCCAATCCATGCAAAGCATGGGCAGGAACGGCGACACCGTGCTCGCCCATCTGACGGTTGAGGAAGCGCAAGTCCTGCACGCCATCACCGACGGCGGCTCGATCAATCCGAAAACCGGGTTGCTGGAGTTCTGGAACGGCGACCATGAATCCGAAGCCGGTTACGATGCCGGTGCCGCCAACGATGCCCAGGCGGCGGAGAACAACGCTCAAGGCAACGCCCACGCCTCCGCCAGAGGCGGCGACGGTGCCGGTTACGGTGATATGACACCGGTCGATGCCGTCAACCGGGCCCGCGCGGCTCTGCAGGCGCAAACACATGCCCGGGCATCCCGCGAAAGGGCAGCCCACGCGGCGCAACAGGCCGAGCAGACGAGAAATGCCCGTCAGCGTGAGCAGCAGGCAAAAATGCAAGACCTTGCCGACCGAACAACCGTGCAAAAAACGTTCAACGTGGACAAGACACCAGGGCCAAGGCCAAGGGCCTGCCGGGTCTGCTCGGTTATGAAGACAATGACGCCCAGCCGGGCAACTACAGCTTGGCCACGGCCAATGACGATCAGGCGGCGGAGAACAACGCTCAAGGCAACGCCCACGCCTCCGCTAAAGCCGGTGACCCCGCAGGTTACGGTGACATGACACCGGTCGATGCCGTCAACAAAGCCCGTACCATCACTCAGCAAATATCCAATATTAATAAAGCGAGGGCGGCTACGAAGAAGGCGCTAAAAAGTGATGAAAAAAAGACCAAATTCAAGGAAATGTTAAATGACTTGATAGTTAC
>CBFDEA010000279.1:0-3808 GCA_965603695.1 uncultured Rhodospirillaceae bacterium
AATGGCCGGATTTCCATGATGCAGAAAATTAAGTGGCCTGTTTAAGCCTGGCTGCCATGACCGGCACCCTGATGGCCGTCCTCGGTTGCCGCCGCCCGGTAATAAGTGATGACGTAAGCGCGAACGGCTGACGTCCTGTTGGTAACTTTCCGACTTTCTTCAACCTGGGTGCAGACCTGATGGATGGATTGGTCTTCGCGCTGGCAGATTTCGGCAAGCGCGTCCCAGGTTTCGCGTTCCATACGAAGGCTGGTGCGATGCCCCTTGATAGTCACATTCCGGCTTACGAGAGAGTGGTTTTTTTTCATATTTCCAACGCTTGTTTTTCTGTTCATAACGACAGTCGCACAAGCATCGAAAACCGATCACGCCAGTGCCCCCCTTAACTGGCTGAAATAGTATTCGAAAATCTAGTTTTTGAATACTGTTATAATTCTTAATTTACATCTTTTCTTGCTCATTTGGTGACAGCGTATGCAACGCTAGGGCGTGGATACGCTGTTTCATTTCCTCGGCAAGCGCCTGATAGACGAGGCGTTGGCGTTGAACCCGCGATTTTCCTTCAAAAGCCTGGGAAACAATAAAGACGCTAAAATGACTTTCCCCTTCCGGGCGGGACCCTGCATGTCCGGCATGCTTATGGGAATCATCTGTGATATCCAGTTGGACTGGAGACAAGGCATCCGTCAGTTTTTGTTTAATGATTTCTGCAACGCGCATTTGAGCTCGATCCTATTCTTTAAATAATTTGTCGTACCACTCAGAATTGGTACCTTTTCATTGAAACTTCAAGGTTGCTATTACCCCAATGAAGACAGAACGCCAAGCCTACCTGTTGCTCGCCGCCGTCATCGTGCTGTGGGGGGCCAACTGGCCAATCATGAAAATCGGCATCGAGTTGATTCCGCCAATATGGTTCGCTTCGATCAGATTGCTGCTCGGCTCACTGTGTCTGTTCGCCCTGATCGGCGCAAAGGGACAACTGTCCCTGCCTGAACGCCGGGATTTTCCCGTCTTGCTGTCGGTAGGCTTGCTGCAACTGGGCGTGTCGCTGGCCCTTATTCATGTCGCCTTGGGCATCGTTGAAGCCGGTCGCTCGGCCATCCTCGCCTACACCACGCCGCTTTGGGTGATACCCCTTGCAATTGTCGTGCTTGGCGAGAAAATCAGTATAACCAAGGCCTTTGGCCTGATTCTGGGGCTGGCCGGTGTGGCCGTACTGTTTAACCCAACCGAGCTGGATTTTTCCGATAGCGCGCTACTTCTCGGCAATGGCTATCTGATAGCGGCGGCAATGATCGGGGCGATTAGCATGGTCCATGTTCGCCACCACCGAATGATCATGGCACCGTTACATATTATACCCTGGCAAATGCTCATAGGGGGAACCGTCCTGGCCCTGAGTGCTCTATTGATTGAGGGCCTGCCAGACATTAAATTTTCACCCACCCTGCTCGCCGTGCTGGCCTATAATGGACCGATCGCCTCGGCCTTTTGTTTCTGGGCTTATCTGACGGTCATGCGATCCCTACCGGTGATCAGCACCACTTTGGGATCGCTGGGCGTTCCCGTCGCGGGCATGCTATTTTCGGCCCTTGCCCTTGGCGAGGTCATGTCCATAGGCAAGATATCGGGCTTGGCATTGATATCCTCTGGTGTTGTAATTTTGATTGCCGGAGACTTCTTCTGGAAATCCCGCAATGAGAAATAAATTGACCAGCGCTTGCCTTAAGCAACCTGAATCCTCATAGTTTTAAGGAACGACTCGGAACCGCTATTGATGACAAGAAGAATGCAAAAACGTAGATCTGTCCATGAAACCTCGATGTTTGGAGAAGTCCCCGAGGTCCATCCCGACGCACGGGCTTGCGCTTGGCCGGACTGCGCCGGCAACGGCGAACACCGGGCCCCCAGATCGCGTCAGGATATGAATAATTTCCACTGGTTTTGCCTCGACCACATTCGCCAGTACAACAAAGCCTGGAACTATTACGATGGCATGAGCGACAAACAGGTCGAAGCCGATCTCAGGTTCGACACCACCTGGAACAGGCCTTCCTGGCCCTTTGCCGGGGCCGAAAAAGACTTGAATTTCAAGGGCCCGACCCCGGATATCGATGATTTTGGCGGCGCTTTCAGCAGTTCCGGCGAAGCCAACGCAGATACGGGCGCACCGCACCGTCACCAACCCGATACGCCGGAAGCCCAGGCCATGGCAGTGCTTGATTTGAAGCCGCCGCTAAACCTGGAAAAGATCAAGCGTCGTTACAAGGAATTGGTCAAACGCTATCATCCCGACGCCAACGGCGGCGACAAGGCGGCAGAGGAAAAATTCAAGCAAATTTCCCAAGCCTACGCAACTCTGTGCGCCGATACGACATCCTGACCAAGGTGTGAGAGACAAAATGCGTTGACGCAAGGCCATTACGGCCTTTACCAATCACTACAACATGACAAGAACCATTGGAATTTCCTTATGACCGCGACAAAAAAGGCCCCCTCGGGTGAAACCTCCTTCCCGCTGAATGCACCAGACACCACCATTTCAGTGCGTCAGGTCTTCGGCATCGATAGCGACCTCGACGTTCCCGCCTTTAGCCTTAGCGAAGAACACGTTCCCGACATCGATCCGACCTACCAGTTCGACCATGACACCACGCTGGCGATCCTGGCCGGCTTCGCTCATAACCGGCGGGTCATGATTCAAGGCTATCACGGCACCGGCAAATCGACCCACATCGAACAGGTGGCGGCGCGCCTCAACTGGCCCTGCATCCGCATCAACCTGGACAGTCACATCAGCCGTATCGACCTGGTCGGCAAGGACGCCATCGTGCTGCAAGATGGCAAGCAGATCACCGAGTTCCGTGAAGGCATCCTGCCGTGGGCATTACAGCACCCGACGGCGCTGGTCTTTGATGAATACGATGCCGGTCGCCCGGACGTCATGTTCGTTATTCAGCGGGTCCTTGAAGTCGAAGGCAAGCTGACCCTGCTCGACCAGAACAAGATCATCAAGCCGCACCCGTTTTTCCGTTTGTTTTCAACGACCAACACCATCGGCCTTGGCGACACCACCGGGCTTTATCACGGCACCCAACAGATCAACCAGGGGCAAATGGACCGTTGGAACATCGTCGCCACGCTGAACTATCTGCCGCACGATGACGAAGTCGAGATCGTTATTGCCAAGGTTGCCTCCTACGACACGCCCGAAGGCCGTAAAAAGATGGCGGCCATGGTCGAACTGGCCGACCTGACCCGGCAAGGCTTCATCAATGGCGATATTTCCACCGTGATGTCGCCGCGTACCGTTCTGACCTGGGCCGAAAACGCCGAAATTTTCGGTGATTTGAAAGTCGCCTTCCGCCTCACCTTCCTCAACAAGTGCGACGAGATGGAACGCCCGGTCGTGGCCGAGTATTACCAACGTTGTTTCGGTGAGGATTTACCGGAATCGGCGCTTCAGGCTACGGTTCTTTAAAACATGAGTTGGAGCGAGACTCCCTCTGAACAGATCAAGCGGGTCACTGCCGCAACGTTGAAGGCGATTGCCGGAAATTCCGAGGTCGAAATTTCCTATTCCGCCGGCAACGAGGCCAAGGTCGCGGCCAGCGGTGCATCCGTGCGCCTGCCGACCCCACCCGACATCAACATTTCGGCAAACGATGTGACCCGGCTGCGTGGTGCCGCCGATGCGGTCGCCCTGAGGCTGCGCTACCACGACAGCAACCTGCACCGACGCTGCCGTCCGCAAGGCAACGACGCGGCCAAAGTCTTCGAGCGGATCGCCAAGCATAATCTGGTG
>CBFDEA010000280.1:0-3806 GCA_965603695.1 uncultured Rhodospirillaceae bacterium
ATACTCCCAGGTCATCGGGAAACCGTTAAGGGCGGCGGTGATGAATGGCAATGCGATCAAAATGCCGACAGAGGCGTAAACTGTATGAAATTGCTGACCGGTATCGGCCTGGCGCTTATGGGCCCAGCGGGCCATAAAATAAATGATGATAAAGGCCGCGACGATTGACCAAATGATATAAGCGAAGCCTTCCTCGGGAACCGGGGCCGGGGAATAGAGGCCGCGATTATTGAGAAAAAATGAATCCCATAGCATGACGCTTTGTTTTGGCTGCGGCAGACTGCGAAGAACACCGAAATACCAGAAGAAAATTTGCAGCAACAACGGGATATTGCGCAGGGTTTCGATGTAAACGGTGGCCATTTTCGCCAGCAACCAGTTGCTCGACAATCTGGCGACGCCAACCAGGAAACCCAGGATAGTGGCGAAGAAAATGCCGATGGCGGCGACCAGCAACGTATTCAAAAGGGCCACAATGAAGGCCTTAAAGTAGCTGTCGGACTCCGTATAATCGATCAGGTTCATCAGGATTGAGAACCCGGCCGTCGTCTTCATGAAGCCGAACCCGGAGGCGATGCCCTGGCGTTCAAGATTGTGTAGCGTATTGGATATCAGGGCGTAACCAAAGGCGATAACGCCGCCCAGTACCAACACCTGGAAAAAAATCGCCCGGTAAACCGGATCGTTCCAAATCGGCGGCTTTGCCGGTTTTTGGGTTTCTAAAATTTCCACAGCCACGAAAAATCCCCCCGACTTTGTGTTGCTTAATTCCAAGTTGCACGATCAGTGCAACTTGGAATTAAGCCAGTCTTTACATCAATAAAAGTGAGCGAAAGGAGATGTGCCCGACCTTTTGGGCCGGGCACATCCCTATTCAAATCTACCGGATTAGCGTGCCGGCATCGGGTATATCAACCCGCCTTTGTTCCACAGGTTGTTAACGCCGCGCGGCAGTTGCAGCGTGGTGTTCGGTCCAACATGTGCTTCAAAGCTTTGGCCGTAGTTACCGACCTGTTTGATGATGTTGTAAGCCCAATCGGCGCTTAAGCCGAGGTTCTTACCGACATCGCCTTCGGTGCCCATCAGGCGCTTGATGCCTGGGTTATCACTCGTCTTCATGGCGTCTGCATTACCGGAATTGATGCCCATTTCTTCGGCTTCCTGAGTTGCAAACAGAGTCCATTTAACAATATCGAGCCACTGGTCGTCGCCATGACGGACAACAGGACCGAGAGGTTCTTTGGAAATGACTTCCGGAAGAACGACATGGTCGTCAGGAGAAGACAACTTGATACGTTGAGCGGCCAGACCGGATTGGTCAGTGGTGTAAACGTCGCAACGACCAGCGTCGTATGCGGCGACAACTTCATCGGCCTTTTCAAACGCAACCAGCTTGTAATCCATGTTGTTGCCACGGAAGAAGTCGGCGACGTTCAGTTCGGTGGTGGTGCCCAGGTTGGTGCAAACGGCGGCACCGGCAAGTTCCATGGCGCTTTTGACGCCGAGGCTCTTACGGACCATGAAGCCCTGACCATCGTAGTAATTGACGCCGGCAAAGTTCAGACCCAGCGCGGTGTCACGGGTTGCTGTCCAGGTGGTGTTACGGGACAGGACATCGACTTCGCCAGACTGCAGAGCGGTGAAACGCTCCTTGGCCGACAAAGGTGAGAACTTGACCTTGGTGGCATCGCCGAAAACAGCGGCGGCAACGGCGCGACACACATCAACGTCGAGGCCGGTCCAGTTACCGTTGGAATCCGGATTCGAGAAGCCGGGAAGTCCCTGGCTCACACCGCATTGGAGGAAGCCTTTCTTTTTGACGTCATCAAGCGTACCGGCGCTGGCGGCTGAGCTAACAAAAGCTGCAGTCGCAAGGACGGTCATAAATTTAACGGATTTCTTCATTAGTATCTCTCCCTGGTGGATAATTATTATTTGTAACCCCTAATGACACACTCAACTCACGCTCACTGGATTCAGCATACACATGAGAAATAACGAATGTATCATAACAAAGAAGCTACAAATCCGTAGCATGAATGTCTCGGGTATCTCAAGGGCTAAGGTCATTTTTTTACCGACCCGAAATATTCTTTTTATTACTTAAGTTAGAAACTGGTTTTGGCGGCTAGCTTCCTGATAAAAATATGGGCATGATCACCAGCACCTATATTTTACCTTCTGGAAAGCACAAAAACATGAAAAAGCAAACGAAGCTTGTTAACGCTGGACGCAATCCGGAAGCCAACTTCGGCATCGTCAACCCCCCGGTCTATCATGCCTCGACGGTGCTTTTCCCGACAGTAGCGGCCTTGGACGAAGCCACCGCGAACCGTTACGACTGTGTTTATTATGGTCTTACCGGTACGCCGACCACCTTCGCCCTGCAGGAAGCCATCGCCGAACTTGAAGGCTACCCCCACGGCGTTGCCGTGCCTTCCGGGCTGGCCGCCATCGTCGCCGCCCTGCTGGCCTTCCTTGAAAAAGGCGATCATTTACTGATGACCGACAGCACCTATGGCCCGACCCGCCGTTTTTGCGACGGCATGCTCAAGCGTTTCGGCGTCGAGACGACCTATTACGACCCGATGATAGGTGCCGGCATTAGTGAGCTGATGCGGCCGCAAACGAAAGTCGTCTTTACCGAAGCGCCGGGCTCGCTGACTTTCGAGGTTCAGGATCTTCCGGCCATTTGCCAGGCCGCCCATGCAGGCGGCGCCAAAGTCATCCTCGACAACACCTGGAGCGCCGGAATTTACCTGTCCGCGCCGGCCATGGGCGTCGATGTCTCGGTGCAGGCGGTGACCAAATATATCGGCGGCCATTCAGACTTGATGATGGGCTCCATCGCCATGAACGATGAAGACAAACTTAGAATCAGAAATGCCGTCAGCGACTTGGGTTACGGGGCCTCCCCCGACGACTGTTTCCTGGCGCTGCGCGGAATGCGGACAATGAACGCCAGATTGCCCATTCACCAGGAAAACGCCTTGCAGCTGGCGCACTGGCTCGACCAACGCCCGGAAGTCGCCCGCGTCCTGCACCCTGCCCTGCCGTCTTGCCCCGGCCATGAATTCTGGAAAAGAGACTTCACCGGATCATCGGGCCTGTTCGGCTTTGTCCTTAAAGATGACTTCAGCAAGGCCCAGGTTGCCGCCATGCTCGATGACATGGAACTGTTCGCCATGGGCTACAGTTGGGGCGGCTTCGAAAGCCTGATCGTCCCCTACGGCACGACTCCGCCCAGGACGGCGTTGCCATGGACATCGGGACAGCTTATTCGCATCCATGCCGGGCTGGAAGCGGTCGAAGATCTGATCGCCGATCTTGAAGCCGGTTTTGTCAGGCTGAACGGCTAAACAGCCTGCTTGCGACAAACAGCACGAGGGCGGCAACGACAATCGATGGGCCTGAGGGCGTGTCGAACGTTGCCGACCCCCAAAGCCCACCAACAACCGACAGACACCCCGTGACGGCGGCAAGGGCGGCCATCTGCTCGGGCGTGCGTGAAAGCTGGCGGGCCGCGGCGGCTGGAATAATCAGCAGCGAGGTGACCAGAAGAATGCCGACGACTTTCATCGCCAGGGCGACGACGCCAGCCAGCACAAGCATAAAGACAAGCCGGTGCGTATGCACAGCAACGCCCTCGACGATGGCCAGTTCTTCATCGACTGTGGCCGATAACAAGGGTCGCCAAATAAGCGCCAACACAATTGCCACGACCACCCCGCCGCCATAGAGGCCGTACAGGTCGCCCCTGGTCACCGCCAGAAAGGGCTATTACACAGACCTGGCTCGCTGGGCCG
>CBFDEA010000281.1:0-3802 GCA_965603695.1 uncultured Rhodospirillaceae bacterium
GCCGGCTGTCATCGAACAGCTTACGGACGAAATTTCCAACATCAAGATGGGCGAGGACTTCGAGGTCCTTACCATTTCCTTCGACACACAGGACAACCTGGAAAAACTGGGTGTGTTTAAACAACACCTGGAAGAAACGAAAAAGATCGGGAGTGGCTGGACCTTCGCCACCATGAAGGACCCGGAACAGATCAAGCCCTTTGCCGACAGGTTGGGCTTCAATTATTTCTGGTCACCCAGGGATCGGACGTTCTTCCATCCTGGCGCGTTCTTGTTTCTGTCAGCCGAGGGGCGGCTCATTCGCGTTCTCTACTCCCAGACTGTGGAGTCGAAAGACGTTGAGCTGGCCGTTTTCGATGCCAAACAGGGCAAGTTCAGGCCGCAGGAGATCATCAATTTCGCTACCAGCCTTTGCTATAGCTATAACTATAAAGAAGGCCGTTACACCTACAACATTCCATTATTTATTGCCGTTGGTTCATTAACATTTGGGGTTACGGCGTTTTCCGGATCGGTTTTCGTTTTCCGGCGCCGGCGTAAAGAGAGGGAGAAGAATCTTGAAACTTAATCGTATTTTACCAGCACTTAACGGTGCGGCGGCAGGCTTGCTGTTTGCGACACCGGCATTCGCCGCAGCCGGGGACATCCACGACACGCGGGCCGATTGGGACGCGCTTTGGCACGAAGTGCTCATCGACATTACCGTAATCGGTGTCATTTTCATTGTTGCCGCTATTTACATGTTGATCAAGTTCAGGGCGACAAGCCCTGACCAGGTTGGCACTGCAAAGCCCTTAACGACGGCCAATGCCATCGGTTGGGCCTTGATCCCGGCGGCTATTTTCATGGCTGATGACCTTTACCTTGCCGCCAAAGGCTGGACAGTATGGAACCATCAACGCACGGTTCCCGAAAACGCCATGGAAGTTAAAGTCACCGGTTATCAGTGGTACTGGGAATTTGAATACGAAGACGGCACGACCACCGACGAACTGAAAGTTCCCGTCGGAACACCGGTTGTCCTGCGGATGACTTCAGACGACGTCATCCATTCCTTCGGCTTGCCCTACTATCGCCTGACAGAAGATGTCATGCCGGGACGGATTACCTACATCTGGTTCAATCCGAATGTCGCGATTGAGACCCTCGTCACATGCCGTGAATTCTGCGGGAACTCGCACTCGGAGATGTACACTTCGGTCGAAGCCGTAGCCCCCGCTGAATTTGAAAAATGGTTAGCCGAACAGGGCTAAGGCCCAGGTGCCAAGGAGTAAATTAATATGAGTACAGCAACAACAACCCACGATCAGGAAGCTTTTAACCTGAAAGAGTGGATTTTCACGACCGATCACAAACGTATCGGCGTGCTTTATCTAATCGGCTCGATGGCCGCCTTCGCAGTTGCCGGCATGATGGCCCTGATGATGCGCCTGGAACAAGCCCAGGTTGGCGCCCAATTCATTGAAACGGGCACCGATTACAACGAGTGGCTTTATTTCCACGGCGCGGCAATGATCCTGGCCTTCCTGATCCCGGGATTGACCGGTTTCGCGGCCAACTATTTCCTGCCGCTTATGATCGGCGCCCCTGATGTGGCGTTCCCGCGCATCAATGCCTTCAGTATCTGGCTGTTCTACTTCGCCATTGTCCTGGCATTGCTGAGCGTCGTCGTTCCCGACACGCCGGACATCATGTGGACCGGCTATCCACCATATTCGGTGACGACGGAGGCAAACACATCGTTCTATGTGTTTACGGTGCACTTGCTCGGCTTCTCGTCGATCCTGGGTGCCGTCAACTTCCTGGTCACGGTGATTTACATGCGCGCCCCGGGCATGGGCTGGAACCAGCTCAACGTCTTTGTCTGGACCACCCTCGCCGCTTTTGTCCTGCAATTGGTCTTCATTCCGGTGCTTGCCGCCGCTGTGACCTTGCTTCTGTTTGACAAGTATCTCGGCACCCACTTCTTCGACCCGGCAGCGGGCGGCGATGTGCTTCTGTATCAGAACCTGTTCTGGTTCTACTCGCACCCGGCGGTTTACGTTATCTTCCTGCCGGCGGTGGGTATCATGTTCGAAATCATCGCCACCATGGCCAAAAATCAGATATTTAACTACAAAGTCTGCATTTATGGCGGTATCGGTGGCATTGTCGCCATCGGCGGTGAAGTGTGGATCCATCACCTCTATGTCACCGGCATGCCGGATTGGCTGCGTATCGGCATGATGATTTCAACCCTGCTGATCTCGGTTCCGGTCGGCTTGGTGGTGATGTCACTTTGGGGGACACTGTGGCGGGCCGCGATCACCTATAACGTCGCCATGATGTACTGCGTCGCCATGCTCTACCTGATCATGGTCGGTGGCCTGACCGGCATCCCGCTGGCCATGACATCGCTGACGGTTCACCTGTCGGAAACCTCGTTCATTCATGCCCATTTCCACTTCATCATGGGTCTGTTCTCGACCTACGCAGTGTTTGCCGCCGTCTATTACTGGTTCCCGAAGATGACCGGACGCATGGCTGACAACGCCTGGGCGAAGTTCTCCTTCTGGTTAAACTTCATCGGCATCAACGTTACCTTCTGGCCCCTGTTTATTATTGGGCCCCAAGGGATGCCGCGTCGTTACTGGGACTATGAAATGTTCCCGCAGTTCGAAAATTATCATGTCGTCGCCACCGTTGGCGCCTTCCTGACTGCGGTCGGCGTTGCCATCATGATCATCAACTGGATCACCAGCGCAATATCGGGACCAAAAGCACCGGCGAACCCGTGGAATTCCAAATCTCTCGAATGGACCCATGCGGCGAACCCTCCGGGACCGGGCAACTTTGTTACGTCCGTAACGGTCGCTGATGACTGGACCCCTTACGACTACAACAAGTAAGGTTCCATCCAAGAAAACGCGAAGGCGGGGATTGCACAGCAATTCCCGCCTTTTCTTTTGTCCGGTCGCCCCCTATATTCCTGTCATCGTTATCCTGATTGATGAAAACGCTGGAGCCACGATCCATGACTGATAATCAAAAGCCGAAATTCAACAAATGGCTTATTTTCGGAACACTCCTTGGCCTCGCTGCTCTTATGTATGGCTCAATCATGTACAAGATCATCAATTACGGGCCTTGAGGGCATGATCGCGATCACCACGTTTCCCCATATTCTGGCCGGGCTGAATTCAACCACCGTTGTGTTGTTGCTTACCGGTTTTTATTTTATTCGCAGTGGCCAGCAAGCCAGACACAAGGCGGTGATGGTGTCGGCCCTGGTTTCTGCTGTGCTTTTTCTGATTGTCTACGTCTACTATCACGCCAATTCCGGCCTGGCCAAATTTGGTGGTGAGGGCGTTATTCGGCCAATTTATTTCACCATCCTCATTGCCCATGTTCTCGGCGCAATTGTCCTGACCCCGAGCGTCCCCGTGCTCGCTTTTCGCGCCCTTAAAGGGCGCTTTGACGCCCACAAGCGCCTGGCCCGCTGGGTCTTGCCGTTATGGCTTTATGTTTCGGTATCGGGCGTCGTCGTCTATGTAATGGCCATTCACCTTTTCCCCTTTAGCGGTTGAAAAAATGACTTCTGAAAACCCGGGCTTTCTCGCCCACCTGAGCGCTACCCGCAACCCCTCCTTAAACGCTGAATTGCGGGGCTGGGCCGGTTTGGCGATGTTTTCCCTGGCACTGGCCGGAGTTTTCGCCCTGTTGCTCGCATTCTCGCGAATTCCCGGGGGTCAAAATTTTCTGCCGCTACCGATGGATTTCTTCGACCGGGGGCTGGTCATTCATGTGGTGTGCCAGGGGATCC
>CBFDEA010000282.1:0-3799 GCA_965603695.1 uncultured Rhodospirillaceae bacterium
GGGGTTTCTGCTTCTTCGCCACTGTCATCTTCTTGACGTCCCCATGACACAGGGCGCAGACCTCATCGACGCGCTCAACTGACATATCCGGGTTGTCGAAAAGGAACTTCTTTAAGTGCCTCTCATGGGTGAAGCGGACAAAGTCGGGAAGGTCATGGACCTTTTTCCACGGGGGCGACTCACCTTTTTCCCAATATTCCGTCAGCTTCTTGATGCGTGGACGATCCGTCGCGATGACACTGTGGCAACCCATACATTTGGACGTCGGCGGAATCCCGGCAACGGCGCTACGCCGGGCGTAGGTGTGGCAGTACAGGCAATTGATCTGGTTGGTGTCGGCGTGCAGATCGTGGGGAAATTCGATCGGTTGTTCGACGTCCTTGCCGTCGTAAGTCCCTTCGGGGGCGACGACACCGGGAAACGGTCCCAAAGGCTCGTCGGTGGTGCTCAAACCGCCTGGCGGTTGATGGATACGCGGCGGTGCCATGATGTCACTGGCTGAAGAATATCCGCTTAGCGACAGTCCGCCAAGCAGGCCCGCAAGGACAAACAGAAGCACCATCCACCTGCGCCTGAAGGATGGGCGGCGGGTTTGTTCGCGGCAGGTTTTCGCGCTACCCTTCACGAACGGTGTGTCCAAAAAATGGAGGTCCCAGTAAGCGGCAAGCAAGTCGCAATATTAGATTTTATTAATGTAGTATCACTAACCAAAATTAAGCCCTCAGCAGCAAATTTCAGAAAAGATTCCTGAAGTACACTAGTATAAAACCAGTGACCAATACTACAGCTACTCTGGCGGTAAAGGCTACTACCTTGTCAGGTAGGTGCTAGTGACTGTCCCGGGGGCGACCTTTTTCTTTAAATTACTTAACGCTAATATAAACAATCGGCGCATTTCCATTAAAACACCTACGGCGTGATCTCGTCGCTGGTCGGTTAGTCGAACCAGGCCCGCCAGGCTGACCAGGAGCTGATTTTATCGGCCATCAAGGCGTAACCATCGGCCCCTGGGTGGACTCCGTCACCCTGTCGAAAAGAGGCCCGCCAGGCGTCGTTTGCGGCCATGGGTTTTAGCAGCTCAAGGTAGGGAATGCCCATCTGGGCGGCCAGGGCCTGATAATCCTGACAAAGGTCGATCATGCGCTCGCTCGAGAAATTGTAGGAAATACCGGGCGCGGAATTAAATGGCTGCTGGCTGTCATCGACCGGAACCGGGCCGATCCATAGTGTCGGCTTCCATTGTTGCGCTTGCCCAAGCATGCGTTTGGCCGACTCAAGGGAGCGTTGTCTGGAAACCCGGACCATGCCTGCGTTCTCTATAGCCATATCGTTGCAGCCAAAGGAGAACACCAGGGCGCCGGGATGGACGTCGAGCAGCCGCGGCGCGCATTCGCTGCGCCAGCGTTTTTCGATGTCTTCGGATGTTTCGGCGCGGACGCCCAGATTGTAGTGAGTGATCTCGTGGCCGCGCGCCGTTTCGGCGGCGCACAGGCGTCCGGGCCAGCCTTGAAAGTTTTCATCGTTGGTCCCATTGATCAGGCTGTCGCCGACAAAACAAATCCGTAAAATCGTCATCTTATTTCCTTTATTATTTTCCTCAGGTGTTCCATGCATTGTTCTTTGTCGGCTTTGAAATTGCCGTCACACCACCAATCCTCAAGCGCTTGAAGGGCCAGCCCGATGTTTGGCCCTTCACTCAAGCCAAGGGCGATGGCGTCGCCACCACTGACGGGAAAGCGTGGTTTGATCCAGTTGTCGACGTGGGCCAGCAAGGCAAGCCAGGCATCGGTGCGTTCAGGGCGGCGGCGCGGTTCAATCGCCATTTCACTGGCCCAGCTTAGCAACAGCAGATCGCGAACGTCATCGCCGCCAAGGTGCAACAGTTTCCTGCGCAGGTCCATCTCGTCGCTTTCGGGTGTCGGCGCGTATCGCCCGTCGGTCATCATCGAAAGCCGCACCGCCTGGCTGTTGGACAGGCGCAGCCTTTGGCTCAGGTCAGTATGGCCAGCAGGATCGCTGGCCAGCGTGGCGGCAAGACGCCTTAGGCTGTCGGGCTGCACAGAAGGCACATTGATGGCCGTCGTCTCGAGCCAGGAAAGCATCCGCAGGCGACCGAAATCTGTCGCCTCGGGCAGCACATGTTCGAGAACCCTCTCGCCCCTCATCAGGGTCATGGTATCGGCGGGGTTGGGGGCCTCGAGGATGCGCAACAGTTCGCTACGCACCCTTTCGGCCGACAGTTCTTTTAAGCGGGGGGCCAGCAGGCGACAAGCGGCAAGGGCGTCGCGGTCGATGCTGGCGTTGCCGAAGGTCGCCTGAAAGCGAAAGAAGCGGAGCAGCCGCAGGACATCTTCTTCGATGCGCTCCTTGGCCCTTCCGACAAAACGAACCCAGCGCAAACCAAGATCTTCAAGGCCGGTTAGCGGGTCATAGATATCGCCGTCAACGGTGCACGACAGGGTGTTGATGGTGATGTCGCGGCGCAAGGCATCGGCGAGCCAGTCGTCGGTAAAGGCGACGGTGGCATGGCGACCGTGGTTTTCGACATCCACGCGCAGGGTCGTCACTTCATAGTGTCGCGCGCCGATAACGGCGGTAATGGTGCCGTGCTCGATGCCCGTCGGGATGGCCTTGATATTGGCGTCATGCAGCAGCTCAAGCACCCGCTCCGGGGTTTCCGGGGTGGCGATATCGATATCTTTAACGCTCAGACCGAAGACGGCGTCACGCACGCAGCCGCCGACAAAGCGGGCTTCCTTACCACCGGCGGCAAGGGCCGCGAAAAGGGCGATGGTTTCAGGCGCGGTCATCCACGGCTGGGGGGCAAGCTTGCCGGTCGGTTGCGCGGGCGTATCAGTCATTAATCCTGCTTTGGCACCATCTGGCCGGGCACGATCTTGCCGTCTTTGGCGTAAGGGGCCTGATAGGTTCCCTGCGGGCTCATACCGCCGGTGATGGCGGCGGTAATCAGGCCGATGGTCATCAGGGCGAGGCCGGCCAGGAGGAGCCGGAACCAGGGGCCTTGGTTTAGCATCTGCGCCTTGTCCGGAGCGCCTTCCTTAAACTTGTGGATATAGGCTATCCAGCAGAAGTACATCACGCTGGGCAGCGCGATGGGCAGAATATAAAGAAGGAAGACACGGATCATGATCTTAAAGCCTCGTACAGGTTAATCAGCATACCGGCGGTGGCGCCCCAGATAAAATGTTCTTTGTAGGGCATGGCGAAAAAGTGCCGCTTGCGGCCTTCAAATTCGCGGGTATGGCGCTGATGGTTGGCGGGGTCGAGCAGGAAGGCCAGCGGCACCTCGAAAATCTCGTCGACTTCGTGGGCGTCGGGACTTAAGTCGAACGGCGGCGTGATCATGGCGACGACCGGGGTGACCCTGAAGCCGGTCCGGGTTTCATAATCGTCAAGCCTGCCGACGACATCGATGTGATGGCGCACGATGCCGGTTTCTTCTTCTGTTTCGCGGATTGCCGTTTCTTCAAGTGACCCATCACCGGGTTCGCTATGGCCGCCGGGAAAGCTGACCTGGCCGGGATGATTGGCCAGGTGTGCGGTGCGCCGGGTCAACAGCACGGTTGGCTGTCCCGCATGGTCGATCAGGGGCACCAGGACGGCGGCCGGGGTCAGGGCCTTCGTCGTGCGGGTGCCGGGGTTGAGGTCGTGATCGCCGCGTGGCGCACGCGCGGGTATCTCGCCGCTGTGCATAAGGCGATTGATTAGCCAGTCACGGTCAAGGGGGTCAAGTGGGGCCGTCATGTGGTTCATCTTATATGCTGCCAAGGGGAAAGAA